>CALXGU010000025.1 GCA_944387905.1 uncultured Clostridia bacterium | reverse complement strand
TTGGCTGGCGACGGCCCGGGAAGATATGTTATGCCGACTCCTTTTACAGACATCACTTCCTGGTGTCTGTTTTTTTAATTATAAATACTAAAAATATCGGCGTTCAGACAATTGGATATTGACACAGCATAAAAATCAGGTGATAATACGATTGTAATAAATATAAGGTGGTATGCAGCATGCAGTCAAAATATGATATAATAGTTGTCGGCGGAGGCTTTGCAGGCACGGCAGCTGCCATAGCCTCAGCACGTATGGGCAAATCCGTTTTGCTTGTGGAAAAGTACAACTGTTTGGGCGGCGCGGCAGCGTTTGATCTTGTCAATCCGTTCATGAAATATTGGTCATATGACAAAGACAGGCAAAGAGTGTATCTGAGCCGAGGCATTTTTGAGCAGATACTCGATCGGCTGGATGAGCTTGGAGCGTTAGATGAAAAACGTGTCTGCTTCAACGAGGAATATTTGAAAATCGTGCTCAACAGAATGTGCATTGATGCCGGTGTAGATCTGCTTTTCCAGTCTTATGTTATCGGAGCGGAAGTTTCAGATAGACTGATAAGCTCGATTTCAGTATCAAATGTTTCCGGGGTCACTAAGTATTTTGCGGATTATTTCGTCGATGCTACGGGTGATGCAAATCTGTGCCACATATGCGGATTCCCGTACCGCCTGGGCAGAGAACCGGACAACGCCACGCAGCCTATGACACTGTCGTTCAGAATGGCCAATGTCAACAGGGAATTGTTTGAGAAAACAAAGGATAAAATCAATCCGGTGTATAAACAGTACCAGTCAGAAGGCAAGATCAAAAATCCGCGTGAAAATGTACTTATATTTTACACCATGAATAAAGATACGCTTCATTTTAATACGACCCGTGTGATAAAACTCGATCCGACTGATGCACGGCAGCTGACACAGGCAGAGATCGAGGCGCGGGAGCAGGTTATTGAAATGGTTGATTTTTTGAAAAATAATTTTGAGGCGTTTGCCAACTCGGTCCTGTGTTCTACCGGTATGCAGATAGGCGTTAGGGAAAGCCGGATGATAATCGGTGAAAAAACATTGACAGAGACGGATCTGATAAACTGTGTAAAGAGTCCGGACGGTATCGCGGCCTGCAGTTATAAAATAGATATACACAGCCCGGACGGATCTGGGACAAGAATCGTCGAATTTGCGCCGAGTGAGTATTATACCATACCTTATGGCTGTCTTGTGCCGAAGAGCAGTAAAAACCTTATTTGCGCGGGCAGATGTATTTCCGCGACACACGAGGCTCAATCAAGTTTAAGAATAATGCCCACATGTTGTTCTATGGGAGAGGCGGCAGGCGTTGCGGCTGCCGTTGCGCAGGATAAAAAATCTGAGTTTTGTACGCTTGACCCAAAGCTTGTCAGAAATATTTTAAAGCAAAACGGAGCAGTAGTCGACTAAAGTCATTTTGTGGTCAGGGTTTTGTACGCTTGACCCAAAGCTTGTCAGAGATATTTTAAAGCAAAACGGAGCAAAACCCCTTTTGTCGTCAACGACAGGTCCGGGGCGGGCAGGTATTGTTTTGAAATATTATAAAAAAGGATTTCACTTAAAGTGAAATCCTTTTTTTATCAGAACAGCTGGGACAGTCTTATATTGACAGAATCGTCAAGCGCTGCCGCTGTTTTTTGTACAAGCTCTTTATCCTTGCCCTCGACCAGAATACGTATATACGGCTCGGTTCCTGACGGGCGTACCAGGATCCTGCCGTGGCCGCTGAATTTTTCTTCCGCTTTCGCTATATCCTTTCTGAATATCTCGTCCTTCATCAGCTTGCGCTTCTGCAGGTCGTCAGCCGTGACGTTTATCTGCACATTGGGGTAAGGCGTGAATATATCGTGTACCTGAACGCTGTCAAGCCCCAGTTCCTTCATAGCACACATCAGCATCATCGCCGTGAGCTGACCGTCGCCCGTTGTAGCCTTTTCAAGAAAGATTATATGTCCCGAATCCTCCCCGCCGAGCACATATCCCTCGGCAAGCATCTTTTCAAGCACATACCTGTCTCCGACGCCGGTGAGCGGTACATCTATGCCGTTTTGCTTCATGAGATCGATAAGTCCCATATTGGACATCACTGTAGCGACAAGCGCGTTGTTTTTCAGTCTGCCTTTCTTTTTGAGGTACAGGGCGATAACGGCCATTATCTTGTCTCCGCCGATAGGTCTGCCTTTGCTGTCTACAGCAAGACAGCGGTCGGCGTCCCCGTCAAACGCAAAACCTATATCGGCGCCCTTGCGCGCGACTATCTCTCCCAGCACCTCTATGTGTGTAGAGCCGCAGTTTTCATTTATGTTCATGCCGTTGGGGTGGTTTGAATAGATTTTGGGTATGATGCCGAAGCTCTCGAATATCTCCTGAGAGGTCTTTGACGCGGCGCCGTTGGAGCAGTCAAGTATGACGTTGAAATTTGAAATATCCGCTTCGAGCGCGTCTTTGATATGATAGCAGTAAATATCCTTAGCGGTGAAATCGTAGCTCAGTCTGCCCATTCTTTCGCATGGTTCCAGCTCAAAGCGGTCTATCAGCTTTTCGATCTCGTCCTCTTTTTCGTCAGGCAGCTTTATGCCGCCCTTGGATATCACCTTGAGACCGTTATACTCATACGGGTTGTGCGAGGCGGATATCATTATCCCCGCCTCGGCGCCCAGTCTGTCAATAAGAAACGCAAGCGCCGGCGTCGGCAGGACTCCTATATGCACCACGTCGATGCCGGAATAGCAAAGCCCTGATATCAGCGCGCCCGCAAGCACGTCCTTTGATATCCGGGTGTCGCTGCCTACAAGCATACGAGCGTTGGGCGCGTCTTTTTTTATTATATGTCCGGTACTCGCTCCGACCCTGAAGGCAAGGTCGGCTGTAAGCGCTTTGTTCGCTATACCGCGGATACCGTCAGTTCCGAAATATCTTCCCATATCAGCTGCCTCCTTATTCCACCGTCACGCTTTTAGCGAGATTTCTGGGTTTGTCTACGTCATTGCCTCTGCCGTCGGCTATATGATACGCGTATAACTGAAGCGGTATGTTGGCGATGACAGGCGCCAGATATTCTCCGGGCGCGTCTATTACTATTTTATCTCTGCAGAAATCGCTGACGTCTATATCGTCGTAGGTCACGCATATGACCGCCGCGCCGCGTGAGGCAACTTCTTTTATATTGGATATTGTTTTTGCGATCCTTGATCTGTCGGTCATGACGGCTATGACGGGCGTACCGTCTACAATAAGGGATATCGTTCCGTGCTTTAGTTCGCCTGCGGCATAACTCTCGCTGTGGACATATGATATTTCCTTGAGCTTGAGCGACGCCTCTGTGCAAACGCAGTAATCCTGTCCGCGGCCGATATAGAACTGATGCTCAGCCTTCAAATTTTTACTTGCCAGCTGTCTGCATATATCGTCCAGTTCAAGCGCCTTGGAAATATAATCCGAAAGCGAGCTGAGCCGTTCAAGCTCAGCACAGTACTGACTATCCTCCATTTTATGTCTGCCAAGCCTGAGCGCCAGCATCGCAAGCACCACTGTCTGGCAAAGATATGCTTTGGTAGTCGCAACACATATTTCCGGACCCGCGTACGTATATATAACATCATCCGCCTCACGCGCAAGGGTACTGCCCCAGACATTTACAATTCCCAACGTGCGTATGCCCTTTGACTTTGCGAGCCTTACCGCGGCAAGAGTGTCGGCTGTCTCGCCCGACTGAGAGATAGCGATCACGATATCGTCTTTGTCTAAAATCGGGTCGTTGTACCTGAATTCACTTGCAATTTCTACCGAGACGGGGATCCGCGCCAGCTTCTCTATCATTTGCTTGCCAAGCAGAGCTGCGTGCATCGCCGATCCGCAGGCTGTTATATAGATCCTGCCCGTGATATCAAAGTCAAAAGAGCAGTCCTCAAACAATTCTGTTTTGTTTTTATATGCGCTTATTGTATCTGCGACCACTTTGGGCTGTTCATGGATCTCTTTGAGCATAAAATGCTTATAGCCGCTTTTTTGAGCGCTCTGCTCGTCCCATGCCGCAGTCAGCAGTTTTTTTTGTATATTTCTGCCGTTTTCGTCTGTAAAAGCGACTTGTGATTTTGTGATGACCGCGACTTCATTTTCGTCCATAAGATAATATTTTTTTGTATACGGCAGTATTGCCGGTATATCCGAGGCGATAAAATTCTCATTTTCACCGACGCCTATTATCAGCGGGCTGTCGCGTCTTACTGCAAATATCGTATCGGGAAAATCCCTGAACATTATGCCGAGCGCAAAAGAACCGTGCATCTGTGATATCGCCGAAAATATAGTTTTGACAGGATCGCCGTCATACAGACTTTCAATCAGCATGGCAGCGATCTCGGTGTCTGTCTCAGAAACGGGCGTCATACCTTTTTCAGCAAGCATCTGCTTGAGTTCGATATAGTTTTCTATAATCCCGTTATGGACGAGCGTTACGTTTTTGCCTCCGCTGTGAGGATGGGAATTGATATCGCTCGGCTCGCCGTGAGTGGCCCAGCGCGTATGGCCGATTCCGCATACGCTGCCGCGCATGTTTATGTTTTCCAGCTTTTTTTCGAGCATGTCGACTTTTCCCTGTGTTTTGCAAATAACGGTATCATCGTTGCAGCTTACCGCTATTCCCGCAGAGTCATAGCCTCTGTATTCCAGTTTTTTAAGTCCCTGTATCAAAATCTCGGGAGCGTACTTTTCTCCCGTATAACCTATTATTCCGCACATGATAAAATTTTCCTCCGTTGATCAGTCTTTGAGCATATCCGGCATTTTCTGCCGCACATACCCCTCTTTTGTGATTTGTCTCTGCCGTGCTACGGCAAAGCTTTCGGGAGGTATTTCATCAGTGATTGTGCTGCCGGCGGCAATAAAAGCGTTGTCTCCGACACTGACAGGCGCTACAAGGTTGGCATTGCAGCCGATAAAGACGTTGTTCCCAATTACGGTGCGGTGCTTTTTGATCCCGTCGTAATTGACAGTAACCGTGCCGCATCCGAAGTTTACGCCGTATCCCACATCGCTGTCGCCGACATATGTCAGGTGTGAGATCTTGGTGCCTGAGCCGATCGACGAGTTCTTTAACTCTACAAAGTCCCCGACCTTTACGCCGTTTGAAATTGTACAGTTTGGACGGATATATGCAAACGGACCTATGGATACGCTGCCGCCTACTTTGCTGTCCAGCATTACCGCTGACAAGACTGCAGTGTTATCGCCTATATCACAGCGGCTTATGCGCGATACGCCGCTTACGGTGCAGTTTCTGCCGATTCGGCATCTGCCGTCTATAAACACCTGACCTCCGATAAAGCTGCCTTGGCCTATCTCGGCAAGCGGAGATATGCAAGCGGTTTGGATGTTTTCAATGAATACTCCGTCTTGTGCAAGCGCAGATGCTACGGCTGTTTTCCGGCGCCCGGAAATATCCGCAAAATTCTGAGCTGTGATCTTTTCGGATTTTAAGAGCGTTTTTGTTTTGTTTATACTCATCACATCTTCGATGTCCGCGGCGCGTGTCAAAACCGCTCCCAGAAATTCGCCTGTTTTTGTGATATACCGGATATTTTCAGACACACAAAAATCCGAAGACAGATCCTCTGAAATGTCGATCGCCGCGTCAAGGCTTAAAATGACATATCTGCTGTCCTCGTTATTATTCGTATTTTTTATCGCATCTGAGAGCGATCCGCTTTCAACTATTTTAACATCATAAATTTTATTATCATTAAGAGTCTTTTCGGCAAAATCACATAACATCGCCTGTTTTGCGACGCTGTCCGGAATATGCGAAAATACTCCGCTCAGTATAAAACCCGTTACTGTCATAAAATACTCCCGTATAATATAACACTTTCCACACAGGCAATACAGTTTATACATTTTATAATTATTCGCCTGATATGTCAAGTATTAATTAAATTTATATTGTTAGTATTACCAAATATGACATGTTAAATTTATATATTTTTAATAAATTTTTGCGATTGGCAGCCGTTTGTTGTGAAAAATGCTATAATTCCATTGACTTTTAGTTTTTAATAAAATATAATAACAATATGTTATACTCAAAATAGTATAAGTATGGTCTTCAATTAACTGGGAGGTTTTATATCATGTCAAAAACAAGAAAATTGTTGTCAATATTTCTTGCGGTAATAATGACAATGTCATTGCTATCCGGCTTTTGTTTTACAAACGCTGCAGATTCCGCGGATGTTGATAAGCTTATTTATTCGCCTTTTACGACGATCTCATCAAATCCCGGCTATGCAAGCACTGCACCGTCGGGCGTGACGTTTATCAGCCAGGATTGGGCAAACGTCCAAGACCAAACATGGGTCTACATGGATTTTAATGGCGAGGTCTATAAGGCTATATATGGTTTGAATGCATTCAGTTCCATAAATGACGCTCTTTTTTACTGCGGCGCAGAAAACGCAAAGTTTAAGTTGGGAGCAGGTACATATACAGAGGACGTTACTCTCAATTATAACGGACTTAAGTTTTACGGCAACTATGCAGGCGTGAATCCTAATGTTGCGGGTATAAATGAGTATACGATGAATCTTAACCCTGAGCGCAATCCTACTCTTGAAACTGTTATCAGCGATACGCACTGGGTATGGACAATAAAATCAAACAATATAACAATAGACGGTGTGAAAATCACAGGTCTTGGTGCCACCAATAAAGTGTTTGATATAGCGATATCCGGTCAGACCAGTGAGTATTTCCATTTCTACAATAATATTGTTGAAGACAACACCGGTTTAGTGTTTAATGCAAACCGTGGATACAGTACAGGTACTTACCTGAAGTATAACCGCTTTGTAAACAACAACGGAACCATTTTCCAGGGCGGCGGATCCATGAGCGATACTGTTATGGATAATAACTATTTCCAGGACAACTCGGGAATGTTATATGCATTTACCTCCTGCGGCAACAACAGTGACCAGGAAACACTTGTTTCATTTTCTTATAATATAGTAAACAACTGTTCTCAGGGTGTAAACTTTGATTACAACAACGCCAACTTCGGTGCAAACCTTGATTATAAACGAGTTGTCGGAAACCTCTTTTATAAAACAGGAAGCAGATCCGGCTATATAATTCGCGGCAATTATGTACTGGAATATATGATGAATGCTACAGATGAGTCGCCCACTGACTGTAATGATCCGGGCTGTAAGACCTTTATAAGCGATAATATCTTCTATAGCATCCCTTCAGGTGTAAGTGCTGTTAAGCTTGAGGGCGGCGGTAATCTTACGGGAAGAACAGTTAATTTTGTTGCAAGCGTTACAAATAATAAGTTCTTATTTAATTCAGCCTCCACACTCCGGGTTGCTGTTTACTCGACTCTTATAGGTACTCTCGATGCATCTTATAATTATTTTGGTACTGTTTCGTCAAACGGCAATGTTACAATAGTGCATCCTGATGAAACTACATTTAATATAAATGAAGATACAAAGCTTATCTCTATGCCGTATTATCTTGATGAAGCTATGACAGAGGTCTCCGGCGGAATTACCCTCGTAAAAGGTGCCGGTATTTTATTGAGGATAAACGGTTTTGACAGCGAGGATTTTGTTGTAGATAATAATAATGCAACAATTACTGCAGCAGCAGCTGATGGCCGTGAAACTGTAGATTTTACTGGTGCTGTGGGCGGTGCGACTTATGCGCTGTACGAGGATTTCCTGCTTACAAAACAGGTCCCCGATAATAAGCTCAATATTAAAGATACCACTACACATGCATATCTCGTTGCTACTGACAGTCTCACAGGCATGTCGGTAAAGTATGATGTTGTCGTTAAATCAAATACCGATAGGTCAAAAGCTGATTTCAGATTTTTGATTCACGATGAAACCAACAGAGAATTTGAAGGTTACTCTGTTGATGGAACCGATATCACTGTAAAGCTTGATACAAAATATATCTATTTCCCATTCTCCGTAGTAGTATCACCATCGGCGACTTATGAGATATATACCGATGCGGCTAAAACAAATAAGTATGACAATCCTACCGGTTATATAGAGCCTGATGAGGAAGTAAAACTTTATCTTGATATCGTTTCAGGTGATGAATCTAATAATAAAACATACACGATAACGATCAAAAGACCCGGTTCTAATGATTATGATGCAAGGGTCATCTCTGTGATTTCCCCTGCTCAGGATATTCTGATATTTAATAATGAGAGAAAATCTATCTCTTACCGTCCCTATGCAATGATAGATTCAGCTGTATTTGACTTTAAGGTTTCTACAAACGCAACATATGAGATCTATAAGAATTATAATCCTGCAACCGGTGAAGTTTCAGAACTTTTATCAAAACAGGGCGACATTAAAGAAATTGCCATCGGTGATGCTTTGTCCTATTTCTATGTAAAGGTAACAAGCACGTTCGGATACAGTCAGGTTTACACGCTCAGTGTATATAACGACGTTAAGTCTACTGATAACGTTATTACAGGAATAACGGGACTTGCTAATATAAAAATAGAAAATAACGTTATATATATTGAAGCATCAACTACTGTTTCGGCGGTAAACGCACACTTTGAAACAAATGAGTTTGCAGATGTTGTTGTATACGCAGACGCTGATAAGCAATTTAAGCTTACTCCTGCTGTAAATTATGAATTTATAAACAACAGAGAAGTAGAGGTTCGTACATTCCGTCTGGGTATCAGCTGCCAGCTTTCATATTTCTATGTTGATGTAACGTCTGAGGTCGGGGAGACCAATAGTTACAAAGTCATTATTACAAAGGGCGAAACATCTACGCCGTTTATCGACATTGACAATCACTGGGCAGAGGACTATATTTTAGAAGCTTCACGTCTGGGCATAGTCGGAGGCTATTATGATGCTGATACAGACACATATACATTTGGACCCAATAAATATGCAACGCGTCAGGAAGTTGCAGCTATGTTCTGCCGTATGATGGGTATAGATCCGCTGTCATTCAACACTGAAGCTCTCGGCGGTATCTATGCTGACTCAGATAGTATTCCCGAATGGTCTTACAATTATATCAAGGCCGCATATTTCCTTGGTATAATGACCGGCTCTGAGAATGCAGAAGGCAAACGGGAGTTCAGATACAGCGCAAACATTACACGTCAGGAATTCTTCCAGGCACTTAGCAATCTTTTGAAATTGGATACGGCTGCCGCTGCTGATTGTGACCTGTCATCGTTCAAAGATGCAGCAAATATCAGCAACTGGGCGATCCCAGCCACTAAAGCTGTTGTTAAAGCCGGAGTAATTGAAGGTGCTGACGGTTACCTCAATCCCAAGGACAACATTAAGCGCAGTGAGATCGCCAAAATTGTTTCCATAGTAAATATCATTTCGCAGGATATTTAACTATACAATTAAATATTTATCAGCTGCTGTTAAACAGCAGCTGATATTTTTTATGCTATGGTTTGTTTGTAATATATTTTTATTGTGTTTACTAGTTAAAACTAACAGTAATAACAGATCACTTAAAGCTTAAGAACATAAATTTTTTATAAATGCAGATAAAGTATTGACAATGCAGAATAATATGATATAATACGATTGAACAATAATTCAAACGTTTGTTTGAAAGCTTTTGCTGTAAAAATGTTTTAGTTTTTTATTAAAGATAAAGAAGCTTGTGATATAGGACGCTTAAAGAAATATGACAGCAGACAGCCGCTGCCCGAAACCGCAAGGGACGTCAGGACAGCAGACAGCCGCCGCCGGTGTAAAAATATAAATGGGAGATATGTAAACATGAGAGACATAAATATAAATAAAAACGATAATCTTCCGTGCTGTGAGTATACTCATGCGCATGTAGAACTTATAGAGCGAGTCAACAAAAATATGCCCGATACCGACAGCCTTTATGATCTTGCGGAGCTGTTCAAAATATTCGGAGACAGTACAAGGGTGCGGATATTATTTGTTTTGCTGGAGTCGGAGATGTGCGTGTGCGATATCGCGCAGGTGCTGGATATGACTGTTTCGGCAATATCGCATCAGCTCAGGGTACTTAAGGCGGCAGATCTTGTAAGGTACAGACGTGATGGCAAGACGGTATTTTATTCTCTTGCAGATGACCATGTAAAAAGCATACTCAACCAGGGTATGGATCATATAACCGAATAAGGAGCAGTATTATGAAAAGAGTATACAAATTAGATGAGATCGATTGTCCTAACTGCGCGGCAAAGCTTGAGAGAGCTATAACTAAAGTGGACGGCGTAAAAAATGCAGGCATTAATTTTTTTGCACAGAAACTGACGGTTGAAATCGAAGACGACCGCTTTGATGAGGTTATAGAAAATGTCATTAAAACAGTCGCCAGACAGCAGCCGGGATGTAAGGTGGTTACACAGCAATGAGTACAAAACATAAAAAAATGCTTTGCCGAATACTAGTATCGGCGGCGATTTTTGGTGCGGCGGCAATATTAGAGGGCGCACAGATAATAAAAAATGAATATTTGTATATACTTATGCTTTTGGCTGCCTACTTTACCGCAGGCTGGGACATATTGTGGCATGCTGTACTGAATATATGCCGGGGCAAAATTTTTGACGAAAACTTTTTAATGGCAATAGCTACAGTCGGCGCAGTATTTGTGGGCGAATATCCGGAAGCGGTTTTTGTAATGATATTTTATCAGGTAGGTGAACTGTTTCAGAGTATAGCCGTAGGCAAAAGCCGCCGTTCGATATCGTCGCTGATGCAGCTCAGACCGGACAGCGCAGTCGTAGAGCGTGACGGATCGGCTGTCACAGTTGATCCGTTCGAGGTAAAGGTGGGAGAAATAATCATAGTTCGGCCTGGGGAGAAAATACCGCTTGACGGTATTATAATCCAAGGCAGCAGCTATATAAATACCGTTGCGCTTACCGGAGAGAGCATTCCTGCCGATGCAAAAGAGGGCGACAGCGTACTGAGCGGCTGTATCAATATGAGCTCACTTATACGTGTAAAAGTCTCAAAGCCGTTCAGTGAATCGACTGTATCAAAAATTCTTGAGTTGGTGGAAAACTCAACAGCAAATAAGGCAAAAAGCGAAAATTTTATAACAAGGTTCGCGCGGGTTTACACTCCTGTAGTCGTTATATGCGCGCTTGTGCTTGCGGTCATAGGACCGCTGGTGACCGGCGCGGCAGACGCGCAGGTATGGAAAAGCTGGGTATACAGGGCTATGTCATTTCTTGTGGTATCGTGTCCGTGCGCACTCGTCATTTCGGTGCCGATGACATTTTTCAGCGGTATAGGCGGAATGTCCAAAAACGGAGTACTTATAAAGGGCTCCAACTATATTGAGACACTTTCCAAATGCGATACGGCTGTGCTTGATAAAACGGGCACTTTGACTACCGGCAAAATAATGGTGACAAAGGTGTATTGTCAAGACGGCTGTGACGAAAAACAGCTGATACGTCTTGCCGATATTTGTGAGAGCGCTTCAACACATCCGATCGCTGCGGCAATACGCAATTACTGCGGCAGTCAAAGCTCAGGCGGCGCAGAAAAAATCGAGGAACTGGCAGGTTACGGCGTGCATGCTGTGATTGACGGGAGCGATGTATACGCCGGCAACGCAAGATTGATGGAAAAGATAGGTGTAAATTATATCAAGTGCACCGATGCCGGGTCTTATGTATATATCGCGCGGCAGAATGAATATTTGGGATGCATTGTTTTATCAGATACGATAAAGAACGAATCAAAAGCGGCAATAGACGCGCTTAAAGGCTGCGGTGTCGGGCGTATCGTAATGCTGACGGGTGATAATAATATTATAGCCGCGGACGTGGCGCAAAAGCTTGGCATAGACGAGTACTATTCTCAGCTTCTGCCTTCGGACAAGGTAGCCAAAACCGAGCAGCTATTAAAAGGAAAAACAGGCGGCAGGCTGGCATTTATCGGTGACGGAATCAATGACGCGCCTGTACTTGCAAGAGCGGATATCGGTATCGCTATGGGAGGACTGGGGTCTGATGCCGCCATCGAAGCTGCGGATGTTGTGCTTATGGATGATAACCCTCTTAAAATAGCTCTTGCGGTAAAGGCTGCCAGACGCACGGTAAAAATAGTAAAACAAAATATAGTATTTGTACTCGCTGTTAAAATAGCGATACTCATACTTGTCGCCTTAGGTGCTGCCGGAATGTGGGCGGCGGTATTCGCAGATGTGGGTGTTGCAGTGATAGCAATACTGAACGCAATGCGCGCGATGAGAGTAAAACAAAAGCTCTGAGACACATAGTCTCAGAGCTTTTTTAATTACGGAGCAGAATGATCGAATACGTCTTAGGCTAAAACATAGCTATTATCAGGACTGTTCAAACTGACTGTTGTACAGCTTGGCGTAAAATCCGTCTGCCGCAAGCAGAGATTCATGATTTCCCTGTTCAATGATATTTCCGTCTTTCATAACAAGGATCATATCAGCCTCGCGTATCGTAGACAGTCTGTGCGCCACAATAAAAGTCGTCCTGCCCTGCATCATCTGAGTGAACGCTTTCTGTATGCGTATTTCGGTGCGTGTGTCAATAGAGCTTGTAGCCTCGTCCAGAATAAGCATAGGCGGCAGACTGAGCATTACCCTGGTAATACACAAAAGCTGGCGCTGGCCTTGAGATAAGCCCTCTCCGCCTTCTGTTATCACGGTGTCGTAGCCGTTGGGAAGCCGCTTTATAAAGCTGTGCGAATGTGCGGCTTTCGCAGCCTGTATGATTTGTTCCATTGTGGCGTCCGGCTTGCCCAAAGTTATATTTTCACGGATAGTGCCTGTTTTAAGCCAGGTGTCCTGAAGTACCATACCGTATGAACGGCGCAGGCTTGCGCGCGTAAAGGTGTTGATATTGGCCCCGTCCACTTTGATCTGTCCGCTGTCGACATCGTAAAACCGCATCAGCAGATTGATAAGCGTTGTCTTGCCGCAGCCGGTAGGTCCGACTATCGCGATCTTCAGACCCGGCTCGACACTGAGATTCAGATCCTTGATAAGCTCTCTGTCTTTGGAATAAGAAAAGCT
This sequence comes from uncultured Clostridia bacterium, assembly GCA_944387905.1. Taxonomy (GTDB): domain Bacteria; phylum Bacillota; class Clostridia; order Oscillospirales; family QAKW01; genus RGIG9041. Next base: position 173 of record CALXGU010000025.1, on the reverse strand, counting down.
GACATTGTCCAGCACGACATTGCCCCGTGTATTTTCAAGGACATTGGTACCATCCTTAGACTGCGGAGTTTGATCTATAAGCTCAAACAGCCGCGCCGCACACGCCAAAGCGTTCTGGAACTCGGTCACAACGCCGGAAATCTCATTAAACGGTTTGGTATACTGGTTTGCAT
>CALXGU010000024.1 GCA_944387905.1 uncultured Clostridia bacterium | reverse complement strand
TTTGACGCGGCATCCGATACTATAAGGACTTTACTTGTATTGAATGCTATCGACATAACAACCGAACTCACAACGATACAGACAGACCCGTCTACTACATTCCCTGCCGAAACAGGGATATTTTCCGACTCCAGCATTTTCAGTACAGTCTGACACCTGTCATGATCCCGCACCGTAACGACACACTTATACCCGCGCTGCACAAACGTCATCAGCTCTCTTGCAGACTCAGCGCTGTCAAGCGTTGGCACGACCGATTCATTTACATCAGCCTGGCACAGCGCAGACAGCTTAAATGCGTAATTTACCGCAAGACGCGAAAACAAAAACGTGTTTTGGTCAAATCTTCTTTCAAGGTCATCAAGCGACATATAATATCTGCCGTTTTTGCAGATATACCTGCCTTTGTTCAAAGCATGAGTAATATTTTCGTTGAACTGCCAGTCTATAAAATCATATCTTTTTTTCAGGTTCGGATACTCACATACAAAAACAAGCGGACTGTCCAGATAATCAAACAGAGTAAAAATCCGGGGATAGATCAAGGGTATATATTTATCAGCCGCTATTTTGATGCCGTTATCCAGATCCTCGATATCGCGCAGGATATCGTCATTTTTTGTTTTTTCATATTCTTTACGCAAAATTTTGGTCAGCTGCTCAGGATTACGGTATGCAGTAGTTTTGCTTGATATCAGCTTTATGCTCTCGCATTGCTGTTCTCGTCTTTGAGTAATTACATCGAAATAGCTTATACTCTCTATACTGTCGGCGAAAAACTCAATACGCACCGGACGTTTCTGACCCGGCACAAAAACATCAAGAATTCCGCCGCGCTTTGAAAACGAGCCTTCACCCTCTACCATATCAAACATTGAATATCCGTTTTCTGTCAGGTATCTGCATACCTCTTCGATATCCGCTTCATCGCCCCGGTGAAGGACCGGCATATTTGCCCGCTTGCCGTCAGGCTGTCCGACCGGCATGCACAGAGCATCTATCGTGGTTATCACAACGTCAAAAACTCCCAGTCTTATGCGTTCCAAAGCCGCCGCACGCGAACGGTCCGACGCAGACACCGCGCTCTGCGTCACATCAAATATAAACTCATTTTCCGGAAATACCACCTGCTCCCTTTTAAAAAGGGCGGCAAAAAGCGAGGAGATTTTTAATATATCGTAATTGTTGTCAATTACAAAAATCCCCTTTTTATTTTCACGTCTCATGGCGCAGTATGCCGCCGCGACCGCCGCACTGTCTGACAGGTTGGACACGGCACATGGATATTTTCCGAGTTGCGCAAGCCAATCTGAACCTATCAGTTCATAAATATCAAATTCATCCGTTGTACTTATTTTGTGCACGTTCCAGTTCTCCGTCCATCAGCATTCGGCAGATGTCTCCGGTTTTATCGGCAGCAGCAGTTATCAGCTGCATATCCTGTTCAGAAAGTCTGCCAAGTACCCAGTCTTTAAGGTCATAGTCAGGTCTTGGTTTTTTCCCTACGCCTATTTTTACGCGCATAAAATCCTGACTGTTAAGATTTTTTATTATATCCCATATCCCGTTATGACCGCCGTCCGAACCTTTGGGGCGTATGCGTATCCTGCCGGCATCAAGGCTTACATCATCGTATACTACTATCAGGTTTTCTATAGGTATCCTATAATAGTGCATTACCGTACTGACAGCAAAACCGCTCAGATTCATAAACGTCTGGGGTTTTATTATATACACTTCCCTGTCGCCGTCTTGACCCCGCCAGATAAGCGCGCCGCCCCTGGACTTGAGCTGCTGGGCTCCGAAATACCCGATAAGCCTGTCGGCGCAGATAAATCCCGCGTTATGACGCGTATTTTCATACTTTGTCCCCGGATTGCCAAGTCCCGCTATCAGATATCTTTTTTTATTTCTGAAAAGCATAATCTTCTTCCTTTACACGCAAACATGCGCAAAGCAATACTTTGCGCTTTTATTTTATTTATTATATCACACTAAATCAAAAAATAAAAGGCGGATTTTTCCGCCTTTTATCAATCTTTTAAAATTTTTTCTATATGCCTTATCAGCCCTTTTGCGTACATGCAGAAGCCAAGATCGTTGGGATGGACATTATCTGCATAAAATTCATTAAAATGAGGTACTATATCGTCACCGTCAACAAGATAAAAACCATGTGACACAGTCTGGCGTTTCACAACATCACAGCACCGGCAAAACGTTCCCATTTCTCTGTCTTTATATGCGTCTAAACGCCAAATAGGTGACACACACAGCACCTTTTTGCTGCCGTATGCCTGTTTTACCAGATCGAGAAATGCCTGAACATGACTTTCCATTTCAGCCAGTGTTTTATAATATCCGAAATCGTTGGTACCGTATGCAACTACCACTATATCCGGATCAAAGCATAAGGTATCAAACGTGCACTCATGAAAAATCGCTCCGCCGACTCCGTTTATAACACTGTCTGCATCAAAATGAAGAGTGGTCTGCCATGCATAGGACATACTGTCAAATTCACTGTGCCAGCCCTGCGTTATCGAATCGCCGATAAATAGGATTTTGACAGAATGCTCATGCGCTCTTATGTAGGCCCCGTCATCAAGGCGTATGTATTCGATACACGCCTCTATATCGTGGCTGGGCAAAATAAGAGTTATGCGCGTATCATCACTGCCGTTTATTCCGAGCGTTTTACTGACGCCGTCTGAGTCAAAATCCGTATCTTTTAGACTGTACGTCAGTACGCCGTTTATAAGTACATCAAATTTTCTTCCTGATACCGCCTTGAACGCGAAAGTTTTTGAATCGGTATGAAAATCAAATCTGACACCTGTCGGGACACGGGAACGCTGAAAAAGCGATTCGCTGATACTTTTCCATCCTCTCTGCTGCTTATCTGTACACTTGAAAAAAGACAGTCCATTTTCATTTTCCGATATTTCCACTGCCCCGAAAGTTACACCCTTGAGATCTTCGCCTCTGATATACATCTATTTTTACCTACGATTAATTAAATTTAGGAAGCCAGCTTCCGTGAGTCTCGATCAGATCGTCGCACATCTTGATAATAGTATCTATATCAAGTTCGCTTCCCGTATGCGGATCCAGCATTGCCGCCTGGTATATATGCTCCTTTTTCTTTGTTACAAACGCCTCGATAGTCAGAAGCTGAGGATTTATATTGGTCATATTCATCGCTGCGCACTGCACCGGAAGCGCACCTACATATGTGGGGTGTATTCCCTGTCCGTCAACAAGACAAGGCACCTCTACGCATGCCTCCTCCGGCAGGTTGGTTATAATATGGCTTCTATTCAGCACGTTACCGCCTATCTTATAGGGTGTGTCGGTTACGATCGATTCCATGATATGTGAAGCATATTCCTTTGAACGCTGATGAGTCTTGACTCCGTTTGTCTTTATCTCCTCGTACTCCTTCTTCCAGCCCTCTATCTGATTTACACAGCGGCGGGGATACTCGTCGAGCGGGATCTTATACTTTTCAATAAGCTCAGGATAGCGGGATTTTATATAGAACATATTATACTCGGCATTATGCTCTGATGACTCTGTACAATAATAACCGAATTTATCTATATAGTCAAGTCGTACTCTGTCTTTGCAGTCATCTTTAAAAATGACTTCTTTTGCACGCTGCTTTATCATAGGATAAAGATCATTGCCGTTTTTATCCCTGCACTCAAGCAGCCATGCCATATGATTTATACCCGCGATAAGCTCCTTGCCGCCTTCAAAGTACTCCTCCATTCCCAATTCCTTGAGTAGTGTCTTGCGGCAGACCTGTACGGAATGACACAGACCTATCGTTTTTACGCCTGTATATCTCTGCATGTATCCTGACAGCATTGCCATGGGGTTTGTATAATTCAAAAACCACGCGTTGGGACAAACCTCTTCTATATCTCTTGCAAAGTCTTCCAAAACAGGCATTGTACGCAGAGCACGCATTATTCCGCCTATTCCCAATGTATCAGCGATCGTCTGACGAAGACCGTATTTTTTGGGGACTTCAAAATCTATTATTGTACATGGATCATACAGACCTACCTGTATAGCATTTACCACAAAATCTGCGTCTTTAAGTGCGGCTTTACGGTTCTCAACGCCAAGATAGCTCGTTATTTTGGCTTTATTCCCCATATTCTCATTCATTGCACTTATAATTGCTTTACTTTCGTCAAGACGCTGTCCGTCGATATCGTAAAGAGCAAACTCACTTTCACAAAGACTCTCACTGCACATACAGTCGCCAATGACATTTCTGGCAAAAACAGTGCTGCCCGCACCCATAAATGTTATTTTCATCTTCTTCTCCTCCTGTGTTTGTTTAATCGTATTTTACTATATACAAATGCTGTTGTATATGCTATAATTGTTGTATAAACATATAATTTTGTTGCATTGAGGGTAAATATGAATAACAACACATCTCTAACAATGACAGGCTGCAACATGCATCTTCCCAATGAGATCTACGCATGGGGTCCGGGTATACACAGGGATTATGTGATACACTACATATTCAAAGGCAGCGGTTATTACGAAACCGACGACCGCAAATATCATATAAAAACAGGGCAAAGCTTTATCATTTATCCGGGTCATACAGTAAAATACTATCCGGACATAAATGATCCGTGGCAATACACATGGGTGAATTTTAACGGTTCGGATGCGATGCGCATACTCTCTATGACCGGCTTTTATGAACACCCCGTCGCTCCGGTATGCAAAGAAGCAAAGCGGATATTTGACGTTTTTTCTCCCATGCCGCAGGAAAAACATACTGCATTGAAAAATACAGGCCTGCTGTTGATGCTTTTAGCTTTATATATCGATATTTATCCGTCAAAAACTTATGAAGATTCAAACGACTGCTTTAAGCACGCTGAACAGTACATCTCCGCTAATTTTTACCGCCACAGCTTCAATGTGACAGAACTGTCGCAGGCAGTAGGCATAGAAAGGTCATATCTGTACCGTATGTTTATGGAAAGAAAAGGCATATCTCCCGTACAGTACATTATAAATACGCGTCTTGAAAACGCGGCGCAGATGTTCAGCAGCGGCGCCGATCAGGTAAAGCTTGTTTCATACTCTGTAGGATATGACAATCCGCTTTACTTTTCCAACTGCTTCAAGAAAAAATACGGTATTACCCCTAAAATGTTTATAAATAAAAATAAAACCGGAAGCTGAACCGGTTTTATTTTTATTTATCATGTAGTAAGAAAAATCGTTTGACTGCCGACTGATAGCCTTGTGTATCGACAAAATAGCTTATACCGTGGCCTGCGCCCGGCACTATGAATATTTCCTTTTCCGAGGCACATGCAGCGTAATTCTCAAAAGTCATCTGAACCGGCACGAATTTATCACTGTCACCGTGTATGAACAATACGGGCAGCTTTGTCTTTCTCAGCGCATCGACTGTTGACATTTCATCTCCGTCATAGCTTGCTTTTTTATTTACAAAAAAATTGGCTATCGGATATCCTATTCTGTCGCTGATATGAAGGTTGTGTTTCATGACATACGACCATATAGCATGCGGAGACGTAAATCCACAGTCGCTTATTATACCCCTGACACACGGCGGATACTCAAATTCTGACGCCATTAAAACAGTAGTTGCGCCCATAGATATACCGCAAAGGTATATAGGCAGCTGCTGCCCGAAACGGTCTATGACATATTTCACCCAGTCATAGCAGTCATTTCTCTCAAGCACACCGAAGCCTATATGCTCGCCCTCGCTCTCCCCCTGAGAACGCTGATCCGGACATAGCATACTGCAGCCCTGTTCATGCAGAAATTGAGAGCAAGTCCCGAAATCCGAATACCAGTTTGAACGCCAGCCGTGCATGCAGATCATTATCCGCTTTGCATTTTGCGCCGGATACCAATGCCCCACAAGCGTCAGACCGTCCCGGCTTTTTATCGTGACACGCTCTGTCGCTCGTTCTTTGAGCAGCATGCCGTTTTTATTTATAAGCGACGTTATTTCTTCTCCGTTATAGGTGCCGGTCAATCGGGTATGCATTTTGTATATATTTTTCGGTAAAGTTTTATTTATCGCTATGTCTGTCAGCAGCTTCATTGACGTGACTGCAGCTGTCACAGTCGCTGCCGCTGCCGCCGCTGATACCGCAGCAATGGCAACTTTTGTCTCTTTTTTCATACCAAAACCCCTTTGTGTGTATCAATATAAGGCTTTACTATATTTTCGACTGCAAAAGCTTTATTTTTTCAAGTTCCTGTTCCTCCAGCTCACGGTACGCAACTTTTCCGACAAGAGTCTTTGGCAGCGTATCACGAAATTCTATCTCATACGGAAGCGCATATTTGGCAATATTCTTTTTGCAGTAATTCATCAATATTTCTTTATATTCATCACTGGGTGTAAGGCCGGATTTCAGCATTACAAACGCCTTTACTTTCTGCATTTTATATTCGTCCGGAACGCCTATAACACAGCTCATCTGAACAAGGTCATGCGCGTCGAGTATATTTTCTATCTGCGACGGATACACATTATAGCCGCTTGTTACTATCATACGCTTTATACGCTGGCGGAAGTACACAAATCCCTCATTATCCATTATACCCAGGTCGCCCGTATGCACCCAGGTAAGACCGTCGTCATGCACCTTCAGCGTATCGGCCGTTTCCTCAGGCCTGTCCATATATCCCAGCATAACGGTAGGTCCGCTTATACATATTTCGCCCTCCTGACCGTATGGCTGTTCTATAGTAGTTCCGACTTTTACAATTTTATAATATGTATCGGGAAACGGCTGACCGATGCTACCCTCCTTTGACATGTGAATCGGGGTAAGACAGCTGGCAGTTACACACTCCGTGGTGCCGTAGCCCTCACGTATCTGAACCGATGCGTTGTGATCATACAGAAATTTATCAAATTTCTTTTTAAGCTCTACAGACAGAGAGTCTCCGCCGCTGAATACGCCCTTAAGACATGACAGATCGACCCCGTCCATAGACGGCTGGCGTATCAGCGCCTCATACAGTGTCGGCACTCCTGCTATAAAGTTGCATTTATATTTTTTTATGAGCTTTGCATAGCTTGCCGCAGTAAACCTCGGCACAAGTATGCACCGTCCGCCGTTTACAAGCATCGAGTGTATACTGACTCCAAGTCCGAATCCGTGGAACATCGGCATTACCGCAAGCATCTTATCGCCCGGTCGAAACATAGGGTTTGTAGCTATTATCTGCGCCCCCAATGCGTTAAAGTTCAGATTTGACAGCAAAATCCCTTTTGTAGTGCCGGTCGTACCTCCGCTATAAAGTATGACAGCCGGATCGTTGCATCCGCGCTGTACGCTGTATTTCCAGTGATATCTGTCTCCCAGACGCATAAAGTAATTCCATGTCATTACCGGCGCGTCCTTGGGTATTTTTTCTATTTTCCGGCCCTCGGTCAGCATATATCCGGCCTTTATCGGCTGAGACAGTTCGTCTTTTATACTTGCTATAATCACGTTTGACAGTTCAACGTTCTGCCGTATCGCCTCAAACTTATGGTAAAACTGATCGAGTGTTATTGCCAGAATGCTTTTGGATTCTTTGATAAAAAATTCTATCTCATTCTCACTGGACAGCGGATGTATCATATTAGAAACCGCGCCGACCACATTTACGGCATAAAACATTATAACCGTCTGCGGACAGTTAGGCATACATATTGTAACACGGTCACCTGAACGTATGCCTATTGCCTTGAGCGCTCTGGCACAGCGCTCTACATGCTTCATAAACACTTTATATGTAGTTTTTTTGCCCATAAAATCGTATGCGACATACGACGGATATTTGTTTGCCGTCATTTCCACCGCCTGAAACATGGTACCTTTAAAATAATCTATGGTCGGCGGTACGTTGCCGTAATTATCAAGCCAGGGCGCCCTGACATTGTTTACTTGATTCATAATCTACCTCTTCGCCTGCCGGCCGGTCAAGCAGCTGCGGATTTTCCAGCAGGTATTTTAAAAGTTTTATCGTTCTGGAATAATAGTAGCCGTCGGCTATACGCTCGTCTATCGTTAAGCCTATATCTATACTCCAGCGCATTTCAACATTTGACTGCTCGTCATAAAACGGGCGCTTTTTTATTTCGCCCAATGCCGCAAAAACTGAATTTGTACCCCAGTTTGTAAGATGATGATACCCGCTGTGAAGACCGATAGAGCCCAGATTTGTTATTACAACAGACGAATAGTACGGATCAGTCTCTATAAGCGAGGCGGGAACCTTGCCGTGTCTGTCAAGAAAACACACTATATTGAGCAGCAGCTTGGATATGCATCTTGGCATTTTTTTGAACATATCCATCGCGTCGGAAGACGCGTCCTGCTTGCCGTCTCTGCAGTCTGTAACCTGGCGGTATATCTCGTTATGTATATCATCAAGCACCGTATCGTGCGCGGCATGTATAAACGCCAGTCCCTCCTTGGATTCATCGCTGAACTGCTTTTTTATTACAAATGACGCGCTTACCTCATTGCGCTGATATATATTTTTATTTGCAATAAAACGATTCATTTTCGGCCTGAGGGTTATCGTTTTTATAAGCGCACACACTATAAGCTGAAACACATTATAACGGTAATCCGTTTCCCCGATGTTTTTTTGCTCAAGAAACATCATCGCAGACGTAAGATCGATACGCTCGGATATGAACGCCTCATTGTCGCAGCGATTGGGATATATTATCGGCATTATAAAATGCATACTGTCTATATCCCTTATCAGCTTTCCGTCTTTTCTGTCACCGATCCGACGTTTTGCAGACATATTAAATCCCCCTCGTGTTTATCAGTTATCAAAGTCTGTACGGATTACAGCTTCATCTTTTGCTTTTTTGGACTTTACAGTATACAATACCATCCATAAGTTCTGCACTCCGTCTACTATCAGCGTTATACCGAGCAATACTGTAAGTATTTTGTTGCCCTCAAACGGATCCAGTATCAAAAAGATGCCTATCACAGACGCAAGTATCCCGAATGTTAAGCTTATCCACCATTTTTTCATACCGAACCGCTTTGAATCGAGAGCTGTCTGTATTTTAAACAGTCCGTCTATAAGAACCAGCACCCCCAGTATCACAGGCAGCATAGCGATAAGCATACGCGGCCTTATAACTATTACCGCGCCGCACAGTATCATCGCTATTCCTATCGCCAGATCAAACTGAAACGCCAGTCTGTAAACATCATTGGAAAAATAGCCCATAAGCTTTATTATGCCGAATACCACGCTTATAGCTCCGACACAATAACATATAGTCAAAGCTGATATTTCGGGGAAAAATGCAAAGCAAAGCCCCATAAGCACAAGTCCTACCGAAATAACACTGTATGCTATTTTTACTCGTAATATAAATTTCACCCAGGCACTTCCCTTCTGTAAAATAATAAATATCATTATACATCTTAATAATAATTAACAATCGCCATATATACAATGTACAAAAAGGGCCGCGTATACCATTTTGATACACACAGCTCAATCTGTACTAAAACTTTCCGGCGGGTTTTTGAATATATGTTTCATACTGTCCTCAAATAATCCGCCAGCGCGCATGACAAGAGATTGAACCGGCTCAGCCATGCCGCTTTCTATCCATGCGCTGACAAAACCCTGAGCTGCGTATGCATAAAACTGTATAACTGTTTGAGTCTCGTATTCAACCCCGCCGTATTCTGCGGACAGACTTTCGACCGTCTGAGACATACACTCATATACAAGCTTCTTTATCTGACTTTCCACAAAATCACGGCGTGAGGATCTATACATGCTGTAAACAGCGCTTTTATACTCATACAAAAACACACATATATCGGAAAAAACCTGGCGCCAGGACTGATGAACACTTCTTGACTCCAGTATCGAGTTCAGTTCGGTCTCAAACAGCTGTTCTATAACCGCGTAAATATCCTGATAATTATAATAGAATGTGTTGCGGCTTATATCGCAGTCATCAACAATATCCTTTACCGTAATTTTATCAAGCGGCATTTTTGACATCAGTCTTACAAGCGATGCCGTTATCGCGTTTTTAGTGAGCTTGGAAATATCCCTCACCTCCGCATTTCAAACTGTATATAATCAAATACTGTCTATAACCTTTTTAAATATCGGCAGAGCCCGGCGTATCATATCGGTATCTACACAATACGACACGCGCATATACCCCTTACAGCCGAAGCTGTCTGACGGCACAAGCAAAAGGTCATACTTTTTCGCAAACTCGCAGAAGCTTACAGAATCACCTGTAGGAGATTTGACGAAAAGATAAAACGCTCCGTCAGGGTAAACACAGCTGTAGCCGTATTCAGTCAGTGCATTATATAGCAGATCACGGTTGATCTTATATTGCTCCGTATCGCATACACACCCGGGATTTTCCGCTATCGCATACTGCATAAGCGCCGGAGCGCAGACATATCCCAGCTTTCTGCCGGCACCGCAGACCGCGGCGTAAATACGCCTTGATTCTACAACTTTAGGGCTTACAAATATATAGCCTATACGTTCGCCTGCAAGTGAAAGCGATTTGCTGTATGAATAACAGACAATAGTATCGGCATAAAATTCAGGAATATACGGCACGCTGGCGCCGTCATACACAAGCTCTCTGTACGGCTCGTCCGATATTATATAAATAGGGTGGTTGTACTGCTTTGAATATTTATCCAATATCTCGCACAGTCTTGTAATTGTTTGCTCTGTAAGCACAACACCGGAAGGATTATTCGGAGAATTGACGATAACCGCCTTTGTCTGTGGCGCTATTGCTTTTTCAAGACTCGCAAAATCTATCTGAAAGTGTTCCGTGTCAGCGCTGACAGCTGTGAATTCGGCTCCCGCGGCATTTACAAACACCTTGTATTCGGGAAAATACGGTGCAAATGCTATTACGCCATCACCGGGGTTGCACAGCGCATTGAGCGTTATGGCAAGCGACGCTGCCGCACCGCAGGTTATATATATATCATCAGCCTGAGCATTTACTGCAAATCTGTCGCGGATATTTTTTGCGATACTGCTTCGCGCATCATAAGCACCCTGAGCGGAAGTATATCCGTGTACATTAAAGCTTTTGTCATTAACAAGCCTGGTTATACTTTGATTTATACAATCCGGTGTCGGAACCGCGGGATTTCCGAGACTGAAATCAAATACATTTTCGCGTCCTACTTTTTCAGCTCTCATATTGCCGTACTCAAAAATTTCACGTATAACAGATCGCTCAGTACCGAGCTGACAGCTGTTTTCATTTATGTTTATACTTGGATTTTCCAATATTATTCACCGCCGTTACTTTTATACATCTGCATTATACATCTAATGCAAAACATTGTCAAATATTCAAACACCGCCTTTTATAAGGCGGTGTTTGAATATTTATATTTGAAGCTATATTACATTCAGCTGCCAATTTCCGTTTGTAAAATCCGGAAAAGCGACAGGAACTGAGCCCAATGCTATTGACTGTTCACTCAGTGCTGTCACACACATCCAGCTTGCCATATCGTAAACATCGATACTGAACGGCTTGTTTTCAATTATACAGTTTATGAAATCGTTCATTATAAGCCAGTCGATACCGTCATGACTGCCGTATACTCCCGACTGTATATATTCTTTCCAAACCGGATGCTCATATTCCTTTTCGTATTTTTCGGCGTTGCCCCATTCTTCCTTCCATTTGAAATGCTTTCCGTCACCGTCAAGATATACCGAATCGGTCACTTCCTCATACATACCCTTAGTGCCCCGTACGGTAAACTGACGGCTGTAATATCTGGGCAGAGTAGTATCAAGCGTCAGTCTTATAGTCTCTTTTCGGGCGCATGTGATAACCGTCGTAATTATATCGCCCTGAGAAAATTCAATCCCCTCCAGCGTTTTATCATCCGGCATATTTTCTTTTATATATTCATTCAGTCCTGCCGATTTGGATGCAACGGATGTCAGTGTCATAAATCTGTTGCCGTGATTTATATCAAGTATCTTTGCTATAGGACCCAGTTCGTGAGTAGGATAATTTTCACAGTTTCTGGTCACGTAATTACGCAGACGGTAATGACGGTTTTTTGCTCCGCCTGCGACCTCATCGCGCAGATCGTGACAGTATCCGCCCTCACAATGAACTATCTGTCCGAACAGTCCTTGGCGCACCATATTTAAAGCCATCATTTCCCTGCGTCCGTAGCAGCAGTTTTCAAGAAGCATTATAGGTGTCTTTGTCTGTTCATACACGCGTACTATATCCCAGCACTGTTTTACACTGTACGCTCCTCCTACCTCGACACCCACCGGCTTGGATGCCTTCATGCATTCTATTGCCAGAGGTATATGAGACTCCCAGCTGGAATAGATAAATACCGCCTCCACATCCTGTCTGTGTATAAGTTCCAAAGCATCCGTCGTCTGAAAAACCGTCTTATTGCATGCGTTTTTTACTATTTCCGCTCCCTTTTGCACTCGATCCTCATATACGTCGCATACAGCCGTTACCTCTACCGTATCCATATGCATAAGTATATTTTTTAAAAGCGAACTGCCTCTGCAGCCCAGACCTATAACGCCGACTTTTATTTTTTTCATAATTATTGCCTCCGTTATTTTTGTATGGTACAATGCTATTATATATTATCAAAATTCATATGTCTATCAGAAAAAGAGGCGTTTTTATATGAAAAAAGCTCATATTGTGCACGATGAAAAATATATTTATAAGGCGATTGAAATAGAGTCTATGATTTCATTTTTTATAGCAGACTATAAAAATCCGTATTATTTCGCAGGTGAATTTCATCCGTTTTGGGAGCTTGTATACGTATTGGACGGTGAAATAAATGTCGCAGGTGATGAAAAAGTATATACTCTTCACAAAGGCGATATTATATTTCATAAGCCAATGGAGTTCCACAGGCTTTGGACAGAGCAGGATAAAGATATCCATGCTCTTATAACGGCGTTTCGCGCACGCGGTCCGATTATGCATAGTTTTGAAAATCTGGCTTTAAGTCTGCCTCAATATCTGAAAAATGAAATAGAAAAAATAATATGCTACTGCAAACAGAAATTTGACTGCAATGACAAACAGTATCATAGAAAAATGTTTGAAAGCTGGCATAGCCGACAGGATGAAATACAAATATTTATAAACATGATGGAGATATTTTTACTTGCTGTCGCGCAATGCGGCGAAAATATCGGTTTTAAATCTACTGTTGACACCGGAATATCTGAGGTATACAGAAATA
>CALXGU010000023.1 GCA_944387905.1 uncultured Clostridia bacterium | reverse complement strand
AATACTTGCAGGAAGAAACCGAGCAAGAGCATCCCGTATTTGTGGCAAGGCAGATATTCCAGCCATTATTAGAGCAGATATAGACGATATCGGTGCCGCTATGATAATGCTTGATACCAACCTTGAGCAGCGACCGCATTTAAGTTATAGCGAAAAGGCTTATGCATATAAAATGCGTGTTGATCTTGGGCGTAGTCAAGGCAAACGAACTGATATCGAAGGCGGCAAAAAACTGGATGTGTTAAGTGAGGTTGGCAAAGATAATAACGATAGCCGCCGAACAGTAGCCTATCTCATAAGGCTTACGTATCTTATCCTCCCCCTCATAGATATGGTCGATGATGGCAGACTTGGTTTTAAAAACGGTGTTGCAATTTCATATTTAACAACCGAAACTCAAAACCTTTTGTATTCTGAAATTATTATGGTGAGAGAAAAAATCAAGCAATCGCAAATCAAAGAATTAAAAGTGTTGGATGGATGTGGTGCTGTTAATATTGACAGTTTAAAGGCGCTTTTCAGAAAGCCGACAAAACCGCAAATATCCTCAATTACAATAAGTGGCGATAGTCTAAAGGAGTATGCAGATATCCTCCCCGACAGCAAAGAGGTCGAACGATTGTTCATTGAATTTCTAAAGACATATCGCGCTTCCGTTACACAGGATTAATAGTGTCAATTTTGAAAACTCTCTTTACAGACATAAAATTAATTACTGTATAAAAGATAATAATTACGACATACACATTGAGCCTATAGTTGGTAAACCTTATGTATTAGAAGATTATAGAGATCTTTTACAAATTACAGATTAATAATTAGTTTTTCAATTTAAAAATTAAAAATAAAGATGGTAAAATCCTAAGAGATTTTACCATCTTTATTATAACAAAAACACGATTCACTAAAAATTGCAATTATCTTTTTATGATTTATTATAACTACATAATACGTATCACCTAAGTATGCATCATTCAATTGACTTTTTGCAGAAACATATTTTTTTGTTAATATAGAAAATGCTTTGCGCAAAGAATAATAACCATAAGTCTCAAATTTTATAAAATCCGGGTAATTAGGTGCATGGCGGGCGTTTCCTGCTTCTCTTTTTTCAATAATCTTATCGGTAGTGATATAGAATTTACCACTGAGAACTTTAACTAATTATACAATTGATTTAAGGGTGTTATACCCAAATATCACAATAAATGGTGAAAACATAATAATCGGATAATATGCAACAGGATTGGAGAATAAGTTTTTTGTAGTCATCAGACATAATGTTATAACGAAAATGGCGTAAATAATCAAAGTCCAAATGTACGTTGATATATATCTGTTAATGAAAGATTTCTTATATTGAGTAATAACTAATTCTTTTGTAATTTCAGTTTTTTCTTTTATCATTTTGTTTCAACAAGATTGAAGCTTTTCCACTTAGGATCGTCCCAACCTTTTGTACCTTTCATATATTTAATTATTACGTTTTTAGGAAACCATTCCTCCTCGCCTACAAGTTCAGGTGCATCTCCTAAAAATGTTATTTCTTGCAAATTTTCGCCAAATGAATAAGTTGCTATTGTTTTAACTGATGCGGGAATAAATACTGTTTTAAAAGAATTTTCAGTACATTCACCGTAAGCAGGTACAAAACAAGATGAACTCCCAATAGTTTCAATACCATCAGCAAAAGTGAGTCTTTCAATAGTTATTCCGCCAAAAGCACCTGTGCCACATTTGTTTAGCGTCGAAGGAATATGAATATTTCTTAGAGATGTACAGTGACGAAATACCGAAGCTCCTACATCAACAACTCCTTCACCAAGAATAAGATTATTTAGTGAAGAACAACTTTCAAAAGCACTTCTTTTAATCACAAGATTTTCGCTTTTTGTAATTACTGTTTTAAGATTTTTACAACCATAAAATGCTTGTTCGTGAATAATTTCTATATTTTCAGGTATTATAACTAATTCGACAGATGAATCAGTATTACAAAAAAACATACCTAAACTTTTCACAGGGTATCCTTCTATATAATTAGGAATAACAACTTCTTTTTCATTTCCAATAAATTTAATTATGGATACACGTTTTTTATCTTTATCTACTGAATATTCAAAACTCGATGCAGGGGTTGCATCTGAGTCGTCATATGTAGGTTCGGTGTTTTCTTCTACAGGCTGTTCGGCTACCATATTTTTATCTAAATCAGAAGATTCGTTTTCAGTTGTGTTTTCTTGTTCGTTGTCTGTAACTTCGGTATTAACTTTATTTTCTTCTGTTTTTTCCTGATTGTTATATTTTTCAGGGTCTTTTTCTGACAAATCGCTTATAGTTTCATCATTAGTTTGCTCTGTTTTGGTATCGTCGGTATCGTTTGATTGATCCGCCTGTACATTTTCATCGATACTTGTGGCAATTTCATTGTCTTCCGGTTTAGAACAAGCGCTTGTCATAATCATTACAAAAATAACTACAAAAATTAATATTTTTTTCATCTTAGAACTCTCCTTATTTGGTTTACTTTATTATATATTTATTTACTTTGAAATGCAATGGTGGATCCTAAAGCTGAATTCTACGAAATGTATTCCGAATTCTTTAGAGAACAAGGCTATACCGTTTGTGCCTACAATCTTCTTGACCTGTTTGCCTCAGACGGTTGGAACTGTGTAACAGAAACCGCTAACGACCTGAACCTTGTGCAGAACGTGGCAGAAATCATAATAAGAAACACCTTCTCAGAAAGTGATAAGGACGACTTCTGGGCGAAGGCTGAGAAAAACTTATTGATGGCTCTCTTACACTATGTCGGCACAATGACCTATCCCGGCACAGATAAGCTCTTACCTGTGGAAGAACGAAGTCTCGGTACCATTTACAAGATACTGTCCTCAACCTCGGTGCAGGAGCTTGATGCAAAATTCAGAAGTTTGCCGACCGATCATCCTGCACTGCCACCATACGAAATTTTCCGTCAAGCACATAAGCAGATTTGGGGTAACATTATCATCGGTCTCGGCAACCGCTTAAACGTATTCCAAAACAAGTTGGTCGATGATATCACTAAACATCACGAAATTGACCTAACCTTGCCCGGAAAACAAAAGTGTGCCTACTTCTGCATTATTTCCGACCAGGATAGTTCTTTAGAGTTCCTATCGTCCATGTTCTTTTCATTGCTGTTCGTTAAACTGTTTGACTTTGCTCGCAGTCAGCCCAACCGCAGACTTCCAATATGCGTAAACGTTCTGATGGATGAGTTCTGTAATATCAGTTTGTTGGACAGCAAAAAGATATTCTCGGTAGCCCGTTCCCGTAACATCAATATTCAAGCAGCCATACAGAGCATTGCACAGATTGCCAACAGATACCCGAAAAACGAATGGCAGGAAATCATCGGCGACTGTGATTATCAGTTATTCCTTGGCTGTAACGATATGATGACCGCAGAACATATCAGCGACCAATGCGGTGAGATTACGGTTCGTATCAACAATTCAATGGTGCCTATGACACCGCTGTTTTCTCCAGTGTTACACACTACGCGGCCGTATACTCATAACAAGACCAGCACAGGCAGACCTTTAATGATGCCTGATGAAGTGCGACGCTTACCCAAAGACCAAGCAATACTTTTAATCCGTGGTTCAAAACCGCTTAAACTCAGCAAGATTACACCGGAAGAACATCCGTCCTTTGATAAGCTGAAACCCTGCAAGGCAATTGACTATGAACCCCTATGGCAGAAAGAAGAAAAGAAGAAGCCTAAAAGTGCAACGGGTGCACAAAGTCATAAGGTGCCTGAATATCAGGTAAAGATACCTATTGAACCCGAAGACGATGCTACAGATGAAGTTCAGCTTGACGAACAGGATAAATCACCGGACAAAAAGATTTCTTATCAAAACGCTGAAAATTATAACTACAAAAAAGAAAAACCAAAAAATATTTAGAACAAAATTTGAAAGAAATGGATAATCAAAAATGATAGAACGAACATACCGCGTAAGCGATGTTGTCAGTGAAGAATTTTTGCGTTTTCCATTAACGTTGCTCGCCAACCCTAAGTATCGAGAAATGTCCCTTGAAGCAAAGTTTATCTATTCGCTTCTGCTAAACAGATTAACGCTGTCGCAAAAAAATAATTGGATCAATGAAGACAACGAGGTATATCTCATATACACAAGAGAGGATGCTGCCAATACACTCAACATTACATACCGCAAAGCCATCTCCGCTTTTAAGGAGTTGATAGAGGTTGGACTGTTATATGAGCAACGTCAAGGCAGAGGATTCCCTAACCTTTTGTATGTGCTGAAGGCAGAACTTGCCGATGAAGATGCCCTCGAATTCGGAGAACAGTTTGACAAATCTGATGATGAAAACGACGAAAAAGAGGCCGCAAACCCAGTAAATATGCAGACATGCAGTTTTCGCATATCAAGAAATGCAGAATCTGCATATCAAGAACTGCAAAATCCGCATATCAAGAACTGCAATAATGGTATATCAAGAACTGCGAGATCTGCACATCAAGATATGCCAAATTTGCACCCAAAAAAGATTGATAATAAAAAGACTGAAAATATTTATATTGAGAATAGTCAGTCTGTCAATCAGTCTCATGGAAACTTTAGTGGTATGGGTGTGCCAAAAATGATGGATGGACAGACCGACGATGAAGACAAAATACAATTCATTCTTGATAATTGTGAGCTTCATTTATTCAAAGACAACATACAGCAGATGCTCATTCAGGCGGTTGAACGTTTATACTATTCTGAAAGTTTAAAAATTGGTGACGCAAGACTGCCGCAGGCAAAAGTACGAAGTTATCTGAATTTACTTGATTGCGAGACTCTTATGACAACGATTGAATCGATGAAAGCTAATGAAGGACGTATTGTCAACCCGATGGCGTACATAATGTCAACCATCATCAATACCATTTGCGAAAAAGAAAGCGATTTGATACTTAGCTTGCCGGCTCAGTCCTTGAGTCAGGAAGATTTATATGCACCTGCTGATTACAGCAGTTATACAGAGGAAGGAGACGATGAAGATGGTAACTTTTACAAGAGTGGACCAACAGGTGATTTTGGATTTACTAAATCTGTTCGGGGCAGTACGTGAAGACCAGGCTGAAGCGATCCTCAAAATGAAATATCCGAACGCTACCTTAGAGCGAACGATATACCCACTCATAACCGGCAGAAAGATTAAGAGAAGCAACGGGTATCTCTTTTCTCGCAGTGGAAAGCTGGATGAAAAGATTATTGAGGCTATCGACATAATGTTACTGCTCGGACCGGACATTACACAACCCTTGCAAAGAACTAATGAACTTTTTGCCTTAACATTTTACAAAAATCGGGAAGACAAACTCTGGCGGTATGATATTTGCCCTGTGGCATACGGAACTGAAGCAGTTGTATCCGGGCAACTTGAAGGTAAAAACGCCAAATACCGTATGTTTGTTTTCGTGCCCGAAAAAGAAGAACAAATGCAGGGAATTCGAGTGGCCTGCGAACACTGTTACGTTCTCAAGAACAACGGTGAATACGAATTCTATCTTTACTCGAAGGAAGGAGAATGAAAATGGATTTCAGAAATCTTGACTTAACTGAGCTTGACAAGGATTTATCCGAAGAACAGCAAAAGGAATGGAATGCGATATATGCCTCATGGCGTGCGGGCTCCATACTTACAGGAAGAGTGGTCGGTGTGGATACCACTACCATAACACTACCTAACAAAGAAACAGGAAAACCTGAGCGTGTTGCCATCAATTGTCTTGTTGTTATCAGCTATCGTGTAAAAGTTCTTATCCCTGAGCAGCAAGTATGGTTTGATGAAAATACAACCCGTCCTGAGCACGTACTCCGTTCAATGACCGGCGCTGTGATTGATTATGTCATAACCGGCATAGACCGTGAAAGCGATTGTTGTACCGCATCTCGCCGTAGTGCAATGTATGTCCGCCGAAAAGGATTTACAAAGCTTACTCCTAGAGTCGGCAAAAAAGTACCTGTAAATGTGCTTGCGGTTGGCTCATCACATCTTCTTGCAACCTGCGGCGGCTACGATATGACACTCTCCCAAAGAGATTTGTCTTACGGTATGCTCGGTGATCTGCGCGACAAGTATCATCCCGGCGAAACGCTCGCCGCTATTCTCAAGGTGTATGACGAAGAAAATCAAGCGATTCAGGTTTCTGTGAAAGAAGCAGAGCCACATCCCTTTGACGGTGTTGAGATACGATATCCGCTGAACTGCCGCCGTGCATCTGTTATATCCGGCAAATATAAAGGCGGCGTGTTCTGTAAACTGGAGGAAAACCTTGATTGCCTGTGCACTTATTCAATGTATCAAAATGACGAAGATTTTGATGTTGGCGACCAGGTAATCGTGGTAATAACAAAGTACGACTATGAGCGTAAACTCGTGTACGGAAAAATAGTAGCGAAATGGTAAAATACTAAAAGACGGATTTTTTTGATCCGTCTTTTTTAATGTGGACATGTCTTGTCCTGTTTAAGTATTATACTGTGGTGAAAAATGACATGAAATGAGGGAATAAAATGTTTAAAACAGAAATGCACTTACATACATCACCTGTAAGTATGTGTGGTAGAGCTTCTCCGGAATACGTCGTGGATCAATACTTAAGAAATGATTATTCGACTATTGTTGTTACTAATCATTTTCAAGCGTCTTTTTTTGAAAAGCACATGAAAAGCGGATTGAATAAAACACAGATAATTGATTTCTACTTAAGTGATTATCGCAGAGCTAGGGATTATGCGATGGGCAGGATGAATGTGCTTTTGGGACTTGAATTCAGAAATATTGAAAACGATAATGATTATCTTATTTACGGAATTGACGAGGGCTTTCTGTATACTGTATTGGATTTTACAAAGTACAAATTACCGGAAGTGTGCAATCTTATACATGAATATGGAGGGATGATTTTTCAAGCGCATCCTTTTAGAAATGGAATTAAAGTAACAGACCCTCGAAATCTTGATGGCATAGAAGCGGGTAATTTTTCTTTTCTTCGCGATGACAGAAATGATGTTGCCGAATTTTGGGCTGATAAGTATCAGTTGAAAAAGGTATACGGTACCGATTATCATTTACCTAAACAAATGCGTGGCGCAGGAATACTTACTGATTTAGAAATAAAAACAAATGAAATGCTGCTTGATGTTTTGAAAAAACAGAGTTTTCAGGCGACTGACGGCAAGAATATCATAACAGTATAGGAGTTGTTAAAATGTATAGACGTCAAATTATAAAAGATAGAATATATTATTTAATTCAAAAAATCACCGAAAACAACGCACTTGACAAACAGTGCGAATATCTGGCAAGACTTGGAGTTAATCATACGAAACTCCACACATTGATTTTAGAAATCGAAAAGGATTTTGATATTTCACTGGAACTTCAAGAAGATTATACAGGCATCACTACCATAGATATATTGTGTAATTTAATAGAAATAGAGATATATTCAAAATGGTAAACAATATTTTATGTAGATTGTGGACGTTTTTTGTGTTACAATTGATACACATGAATTGTTATTGAGGTGTATGAAGGATATGGAAAATTTTGATGAAATTATGAATGATATCATAAATGCTTTATCAGAACAAGGATATGATCCTTATTATCAGTTGTATGGATATATTACCGAAAATGAAATCAATTATATAACAAAACACAGAAATGCTCGAGAAAAAATTCAATTATTGGATAAAACTGCAGTTGAAGAATATGTTTTGAATATGAAAAAGTAGGCGGTTTAAATAAAAAGGCTCACTTGAATTGTTTTGAATTCAAGTGAGCATCGATTACAGGTTCTAAATTGTGTGAATTTGCATAATCATATAATTCTGATTTTAAATTCGACACAAATGAAACGTCATCGTCACATATCGCAATTTTCATCATTTTTCCTTCCTGTTACACCGTTTAAACATCCTCTTACACCTATTTGAGACTTTTTCACCTTCCCTTCAAATATGCTGATATTGAAGGAGGTGACTAAAGTGATTAACGCATTCTATGATTTTTTCAGCTGGCTTCTCGGTTTCTAATAGACAATTTTATTTTTTAAAGAAATTGTCTAGAGAATGGATAAAATCGATAAGTAGTTCTTTTTGTTCTATGGACCAATCTTTTATCAATGTGGAAATTTCGGAATCAGCATAGTTGGTTGAAGTATTGTCGCAATCTGAAATAAGCGCCGTAACACTTACTCCAAGCGTTTCGCTGATTTGTTCCAATTTGTTCAATGAAGTGTTGGATATTCCTCTTTCGATTGAGCTTACATATTTTGCGGATACGTCAAGCTTTTCTGCCAATTGAGCTTGTGTCATTCCTAATTTGTGGCGGTAGAGTTGGATTCTCCTACCGATAGCTTTATTGTTCATGTTATCATCTCCTACATATAATTGTAAAACTTATATGTAGAGTGTAAACAAACTGTGAAGTTTACAAGTGAACATTATATGTTTACATTTAAAAAACAAACAAGAATTACTATTTCCATTTGAAGCCAAACGAGTCAAGAACGTTATTAAAACGTTTTTGGCTCGTTTTTTTTATTTTTTTAAATAGGACATGGGTTGTCCTGTTTAAAAAGTATCCTTTGAATAACTCGGGAAGGAGGTGTGTAATATGGAGCAATCGGAAAGGAGAAATGAACTTAAAAGATTGCTGTTTTTGAGAAGAGTCGAAACTATAAGCAACTTGGCAAAAGAATTAAATGTTTCTGCGAGAACTGTTCGCAGAGATCTTGACGCATTATGTTTGTCAGAAGCAATATATACCGTACCAGGTAGATATGGTGGCGGAGTTTATGCTTTAGATACTTTTAATCCCGATTTTAAGCGATTCAATGAGAAGGAAGTAGAAGTTCTAAATAAGGTTATTTCATATTTGGAAAATGAAATATCAAATCCTTTCTCTGTGGATGAAATAGTAATACTAAAGACATTATTAAAAACCTACGCAAAGGTTGATAATTAAGAATGTAATATACAATAAATATTATCACCTTAAAATTAACCGTTATTAGTAAAACAAAGGAGTACCTACATTGGATTCTATTTTAAACGAAATAAAAAGAATACGGCGAGAGAGTGAGCTAAGTTTAGATTTAAATAACTCTAATAGATATCGCATTGTTGCATGTAATGATGACGGGACAAAAACAGCATATTGTTTTAGTGCACCATTATATAATGTTAATACTTTAAAAACAGTTGATCTTAAATTTCATAGAATTGGGAGTAAGATAACAGCAACTGGTAGTAATACTCTATTAGATTTTGTTGATAAAATTCAAATGAAGAACCATGATGGAATGTGTAGTATTGTTTTTGACTCTTCATTTACATATAAAGATGATAAAACTATATTGTGCGGAGAAAAAGACACAATACATTTGACCTCTAATGGTATTGTATACAATAGTGATATGAGTAACAAATCTGAAGTGTCATTTGAAATAGAAACGTCAAAAAAATATGATTATATACTTAAGAATAATGGATATTATTCATTCATGCGTGAAAAATTCAGGCCATTTTTAATCATTTCTTGCATAGGGTGTCTTGATAAAAATGAGAATATGCTCGCTCCAGCTGAAATTACATGCGAACAAATATCTGAGTACAAGTCTCAATTTACGGTAACACCATGTATTTCGGGTTGTAATTATATGAAATTTGAAATAAATCTCTATGAACAAAAGAATTTCCAGGATACAACAGTTGAAAGTCTTCATCCCTCAAAAAGAAATGCTTTTGGTAGTATAGCTTTCGTTGGAAACACAGAGTGGTTTGGTAAACAGTGGTTATATATCAGGCCTGAGATTTTGCCGAATATAGACTTGATTAATAAAGAGACAAACTATATTATTATGAGATTACCCAAATTAAGTAATGATAATATACCTATTATTGCATTTGAAACGGTGAGAAAATTCTGTAGTTTCGGTTCGAGGTGGGAAAAAAGGGTGCCTTCAAGTAAGTTTATAGGCAATCTATCATATGACGAATATTATGCAAAACTTGACATCACGAATTTGGTTATGAGTGAAGAAAAAAACAAGGTTTCAATTATAGATGGAATAATTATTAAGCCAGATACAAATGATATGGGGTTCATAGCACTTGCAACTGGTGACAATTATAATACACCACCTATTTTAGAAATAAATTATAACATATAGGAAAGGAAAGTAAAATGGGAACAAATAAAATTTACATTGATTTGAACTTTAATACATCAGGGTCAACAGGAGCAGTAACATCTTTGGTGAAAAACCAAATTATACACTATCGATTTAATACAAATAATCCTAACGGACATAAAAACGGACAAGATGGTGGATATTATTTGAGTTTTTCATCTCCTGACACAAAAATAAAAGGCATTCTTTATCAGAACGGAATAGCTATATCCAGTGAATATTATGATTATTCAATAGACATTGGTATGCTACTTCCATATAATCAAAACTATGAATTCGTTGTTGAACCCGATGACAAGACAAATGATGTTGGAATCGTGGCGAAAATATTCTATTCGCTTGATGATATAACTGATGAAGAAAATTCTGGATCAAATACAAGCGGAGATTCTAACTTAGGTTCAAACGAAAGCGGTAGCGATTCCGGCTTAAGTGTTAGTAATGCTAGTTATGTTTCGAATGCCGATAGTTGTCCTGGAGGCTCTAGTTCGGGAGAATCCAGAGTATACAACTATATACCGTTCAATTCCCCAAAGACAACATCTCTGTCAAATGGCGAGGAAGCTTACTATACATTTACTGCAAATGCCGATGAAGCTCACAATGGAGGAACGGGAATATATTTAATTGAGGTAAGTTGTGAAAATCCGGTATATATGGTTGCTTATCCTTCGGATTATAGCATTGTTCGCGCTGTAACTGATGCCAAAAAATCTATAAGCATGTCTTTGGATCTTAGTAAAAATACTAAAATTTTTATTGACATAGGCATATCGGACAATAAAACAGGAACAATTAAAACAAAAGTAACATACAAAAAAGCGGAGGTGGCACCTGAAACTATAACCGAAACTGAAGCTGCGGAAACACAGCCTACAAACTCTACGAATGAGAATAAGGTTGCTGATCCTGTAGATGCATATACAGGTGCACACACGATTCAGAATAATCTTATCAGTCTTTTTGGAGGCCAGAACATCTCAATCACAGCTATATATAATTCAAATCATATAGGTTTGGGTGATTTGGGCTATGGTTGGTATCACAACTATGAGAAAAAAATTGTGATTGTAGATAATGAGATTTATGTTTATGAATCTCCAAATGTATATTATAAATTCGTTTCTACAAATGTTAGTGGATTGTATAATTGTACAACAGTCAGCAAATCAGAATATAAGCTTAATAAAACAAACAATAGCTATATTGTTGACTGTAATTCAGACCATAAAGAGCACTATGACTCAAATGGACGACTTGTTAAAATAATAAATAAATATGGATTTGAGACAATTCTCGAATATAATTACAACACAATTGTAATTACAGATGCTGTCACAAATAAGAGCGTTTATCTTGAAAAGAATGAATCTGGATTTATAACATCACTGAGGGATGATTTTAACAGAACTGTAACTCTGGAATACCTTAATGGCTGCTTAATTAGTATATGCGATGTGAACAGTAATAAACTTAGTTTCACATATAACGATATGGGCAAAATTGAAAGAGGAACTGATGATAATGGTACAGTGTATTTCACTAATGTGTACAACAGTGATGGAAAAGTTGTTACACAATTTGATGCTTTTAAAAGAGTTCCTACAGTTTTTGAATATGATGA
The DNA here is from genome assembly GCA_944387905.1 of uncultured Clostridia bacterium. Classification (GTDB taxonomy): domain Bacteria; phylum Bacillota; class Clostridia; order Oscillospirales; family QAKW01; genus RGIG9041. Next base: position 1,728 of record CALXGU010000023.1, on the reverse strand, counting down.
TAATACAAGAATCATTAGAAACAGAAATGATTTTGCAAGTATTCGTGTGTATAACGAACAGGGCCTTCTTTCTCAGTATATAGATGAAAACGGCAATTCGAAGTTCTACGAATATGATAGTAACTTCAACGTCTGTCGCGAAACTGATGCTCTTGGTAATTCTGTGGTAAAAGAATATAACAGTTTTAATAAACCCACCAAAATAACCGATAAAAACGGTAATATAACAATCATTGAATATGATTCAGTCGGCAACGTAACAAAAATCACGCATCCCAATGGCGGAATAGAAACTTTTGAGTATAATTCAACAAATCAAATAACTAAGCACACTGACCTTAGAGGATTGGTTACCATTTTCACTTATGATTCAAATGGTATGCCGGCTTCTAAAAAAGTGGGTAATAAAAACGCAGAGACATACGTGTATTCAAATGGTTTGCTTATGAGTGAAACCGATGCTAAAGGAAACACAACATCTTATGAATATAACCCTCTGGGACAGATGATATGTAAAACAGATGCACTGAATAATAAAACGACATATGAGTATGATCTTTTAGGTAATGTTCTTAAAGTAACAGATGCTGCAGGCAATTCAGTATCGTATACTTATGATTGTAATTATCAGAAGATTTCTCAAACAGATGCAAATGGAAATACTACTTCTTACACGTATAACGGAAACTTAAAGCCGGTTTGCACACGACTGCCGGATAATTGTTGTTCGCGCAATGAGTATGATGAAGAAGATAGAGTAATAAAAACCGTTGACTTTGGAAATAATGAAACATTATACACATATGATAAGGCCGGTAGATTAACAAAAGTAGAACATCCCGATTGTAGTGTGGAAACATATGAGTACAACAGTGTTGGTAATGTTGTTAAAGAGACAAATGTCAAAGGTGCTGTGACGGAAAATGAATACGATGCTAATGGTAATATTATTTCAGTTACAGATGCTGATGGTAATATAACTCGTAAGCAGTATGACAGTATGTCACGTGTTATACGTACCGTTTCTGCTGTTTCAGGTACTGCTCTCTATGAATATTCTCTTGCCGGTGATTTACTTTCAGAAACTGATGCTCTTGGCAATAAAACCGCATATACCTATGATATATACGGTAACAGACTCAGCGTTACTGATCCTAAAGGTAATGTCACTTCATTTACATATGATGTGAATAACAATATGACCTCTAAAATTGACGCACTCGGTAATGTCACTGTATATGAATATGATTCTTGCAACAGACTGATCCGCATAACTGACGCCAAAAACCAGAGCGTAGCTTATGGTTATGATGCTCTCGGCAGACGCATTTCAGTGACAGATGCAAAAGGAAATACAGTAAACACTACTTACGATGCTAATGGAAATGTGTTGACTATTACTGATGCAAAAGGTGTAGTCATTTCCTCAAAAACATATAATAAACGTAATTTTGTTGTTTCAGAAACTGATGCAGTGAATAAAACGATTGAATATATGTATACGCCTGTAGGCAACGTTCAGAAAACCACTGATAAAATGGATAATGAAACAAATTTCAGTTACAATAGCAGAGGCCACCTTACTTCGTCGCGTGATTCTCTTGAAAACACAAGCAGCGCAACATATGACTCGCTCGGTAATACATTGTCACTTACAGGTCCGCTTGGGGCTTCAACTACTTATGTGTATGATGCTATGGGCAGAATGCTGTCAAAATCAACAGTATC
>CALXGU010000022.1 GCA_944387905.1 uncultured Clostridia bacterium | reverse complement strand
AGTGTCCTGCATACCGAAAAACTCAAGCAGCGACATTGCCTCATCACGTGCACTGCTTTCACTCTTTCTGTAATTAAACATATGCGTCAACGCAGAAAACAAATTCTGGTTGATTGAATTGTGAAGACCTATTTTAACATTATCCAAAACAGACATGTTTGCAAAAAGTCGTATATTTTGGAATGTCCTTGCAATACCCATTTTATTGACTTGATAACATGTTTTCCTTGCCGTAGTCACGCCGTCAAGCATAATATCGCCGCGAGTGGGCTGATATACATTAGTCAAGAGATTGAAGACCGTGGTTTTTCCGGCTCCGTTTGGTCCGATTAGACCTGATATCTCTGTCCGGCCGACCGTTATTGAAAAATCATCAACAGCGGTAAGTCCGCCGAAATCAACTCCCAAATGATGCGTTTCAAGTATCGGTTTTTTACCGAGATCTCGCTCAGGAACTATAGAATTGGAAGGATATGGTACCATTTTATCCATTGTCGGCGCTCCCCTTCCTTTTTATTATTTTAGCAAGAAAATTCAGCAGTTTAGAGGCGGTATTCGATATTATTAGTTTTACCTTTTCATTATTTGTCAGCAGCATAACTAGTATCAGGATAATAGCATATATCAGCATGCGGAAATCCGAAAATTCGCGCAGCAGTTCCGGAAGCATATACAGAACCACAGTCGCCATAATAGTGCCGACAATATTGCCCATGCCGCCTAAAACCACAAACACAAGTATCAAGATTGACGTGTTGAAATCGAATTTTTTGGCAACGATCGTAGAATAATTCATTGCGTATACAACACCTGCCATACCCGCGAGCACAGATGATGTTATAAAAGCTATGAGTTTATATTTTGATATATTTATTCCTACTGATTCAGCGGCTATACGATTATCTCTGATTGCCATGACTGCACGTCCCGACTTGCTGTTAACAAGATTCAAGATAATGAACAGTGCAAATAAAATAAGGACGACACCGGCCGTAAAACTTGAAATCTGATCAATGCCGACAGCACCCTGAGGGCCGTTCAGAATTATTTTTCCGTTTTCCATGCCAAGAGATTTGACATCATTCATACTTATATGCAATCCGCTTTTGTCAACACCGACATACAGACAGTTGATTACATTTTTAATTATTTCACCGAACGCAAGTGTAACTATTGCGAGATAGTCGCCTCTTAGTCTGAGAACGGGAACGCCTATTATAAGACCTACAATGCCCGCGCACACGCCGCCGATTATTACTGCGATAAGCAGTCTTAACGGCTCAAATGCGATTTTATCCTGCAATCCTGCCGCAGCAATAACTCCGCTGAACGCTCCCACACTGACAAAACCTGCGTGACCCAGACTGAGCTCTCCCAGAAATCCGACAGTGAGGTTAAGTGACAGTGCCATCACTATATAGGTGCAGATAGGTACAAGCTGTCCGCTCAGAGAATGATTTATAAGTCCCAGCTGCTGCAGCGGAAAAATAACCGCAAAACCTATAATTATTATCAGATACGATATAATCCCCGTGCGGGTAAACTTGTTAATTGATTTAAACTTTCGCATAGCTTACCCTCCTTATACCTTTTCCGTTATTTTTTTGCCGAGAATGCCGGTAGGTTTAATTAAAAGCACCAGTATGAGGACGGCAAAAACTATCGCATCTGACAGAGATGTAGATATATATGATTTACTGAATATTTCAATTATACCTAACAGTATTCCGCCAAGCATTGCACCGGGTATAGATCCGATACCCCCGAAAACAGCAGCTGTAAACGCTTTTATACCGGGCATAGATCCGGTGGTAGGAACAAGAGTAGGATATGATGAACAAAGCAGTACTCCTGCTACCGCTGCAAGTGCGCTACCGACCGCAAATGTTATCGAAATAGTGGTATTTACATTTATGCCCATCAGCTCCGCAGCGTCTTTATCTTCCGAAACTGCACGCATGGCTTTACCGATTTTGGTTTTCTGTGTAAATAATGTAAGGCATATCATAATTACTATACACGCCAGGACAGTCACAATCGATTCAGCAGTTATGGTAAGCTTTCCGCCGAAAAAAGATAATGGTTCAAAGTTTACAACGGACGTAAAAACCTTAGGAGTGCTGCCCCAGATCAGCAGCGCAACATTCTGAAGAAGATAACTTACTCCTATAGCTGTGATCAGGACCGCGAGTGAACCGGCTCTTCTCAAGGGCTTGTACGCAAACGCCTCAATAATAACCCCCAGCAAGGTACAGACGACGATAGAGAACAATATAGATAACAATGGGTGCCAGCCCAAATATATCATTGTGCAGTATGACGCGTATGCCCCTACCATTATAACATCACCATGAGCAAAATTAAGCATCTTGGCGATACCGTATACCATTGTATAACCGAGCGCAATTATGGCGTAAACGCTTCCCAGACTTATTCCGTTTATTAAATTTGAAAGAAAAGTCATTTCTGTTTACACCTCAAAAATTCTATAATACACAGGAAAGAAGCAACGGTTATAACCGCCGCTTCTTTTCTGCAATAAATACTAATAGTTACAGACCGACGTAAACGCCGTTTTGTATAACCATACCTTTAGGATTCTTAGTAACTTCACCGGAGGTTGACCAGGTCATATTTTCACCGGTAAGACCGCTGAATGTGAAGTCAGAGCTTGAAAACTCAGCAATCAGTTTCTCACTTATCTGTGCGGCTGTCATATCAGCAGTGATACCCTGATTCACGCATGCATTGTATAATGCGTAGATACAGTCATACGCATCAGCTGCAAACTGATTGGGAACATCGCCGTATTTATCTTTATATTTTGTTACAAAGTTTACAGTAAGCTCATCTGTAGCGTCTGCAGTAAACGGAGTCAGAAGCATAACTCCCTCTGCAAGAGAAGTGTCAAAGTTTTCTAATGAAAGAATTCCGTCCATTCCGTCAACACCGAAGAATTTAGGTGCGTATGACATCTGCTTTGCCTGTGCAAGTATCAAAGATGCAGGAGTGTAATATATAGGCAAAAACAGAAGATCAGCCTCAGCGTTTTTAGCATCTGTCAGCTGCGATGTAAAATCAGTATCGGAATCATCTGTAAAGGTCTTGACACTTACAATTTCCAACCCAAGCTTATCAGCCTCTGCCTGGAATTTCTGATATATACCTGTTGAATAAGCGTCTGAATTATTATAAATAACAGCAATCTTTGTGCCGAGATTTTGCTCTTTTATATACTGAGCTGAAGCTGTACCCTGGTTGGGGTCCGAAAAGCACATCTGATAAATTGTATCTTTACGTGCAATTGTCATGTTGCCGTCTGCGTCAGGATAACCGCCAATTACATCTGTTGAAGATGCAGAAGGCGTAAGGGTAAATACACTGTCATTATTTGCTACGGTCGAAACAGCAATACAGGGAGTTGTCGTAACGGTTCCGCAAAGTATTTGCATGCCCCAGTCTTTAAGTATATTATAAGCATTTACTGATTTTTCTGCGTCGTTTTCGTCATCTTCGAATTTCACTTCGAATTTGACATTCCCATCTTTAGCGTTTATTTCTTCTACCGCTATCTCCATAGCATTCTTAACAGCCTGACCGTAAAGCGCGGCTTTTCCGGTGGTAGGACCTATACCGCCTATTTTGATTAATGTCTCGCCTGTACCGCCTGAATTAGTATCACTTTTACAACCTGCAAAAAATGCAAGCATCATCACCAAAACAAGAGCGATACTCATGATTTTAATGATTTTTTTCATAATTACTCCTCTTTTCAATATATTTCAGCTTTCGCTGTTATAACAATATAAAAGGCTTTGCGCGATGGCAAAGCCCGTAGACGTCAGCTTTACCGTTTAATGTCAAGATACGGTTTTTAAACCGATTACATCTGATATCAAGGTATCACCGATAATAAAATAAGCCAAGGCAAAAAAAGCCTTGGCATTCAGCCTGCTAACAAAAAAAGGATATGACGACTCAGCCGATGAATCAAATTCACCGGAAAACGGCATATTCTGTTTTGCAAACAAGTTTTTCATAATCTACCTATTAATAATATTTTTTAATAGTCTAAAACAATATTTCAATTTTGTCAAGTATTTTATACTTTTATTTGAGTTTATCGGAAAAACAGCTGACATATTTTGATATACGGTCATTACACTCAAATTTGTTATTTCCGGTGGTAAGCACATACAATTTAACTTTCGGCTCTGTTCCGGACGGACGTACAATAACGCTGCAGCCGTTGTCAAGCTCATAATATAATACATCTGATACAGGAAGCGTAGTCTGAGATACGCTGCCGTCGGAAAAGTCCTTTATTGTTCTTGATTTATAATCGCGTATACGCACTATTTTTGAGTCTGCGATTGTTTTTTCGTTGCTGTCTCTCAATGACTGCATGATGCATGCGACCTGCTCCATAGGCTGTGCTCCTTCTATAACAAAACTCACCGTTTTTTCATAAAAGTATCCGTATTTTTTATAAAGCTCATCCATCGCCTGCTTTAAGTTCATATGCTTATTTTTGTAATACATTGCCATCTGGGTTATAAGCATGGCAGCAACTACCGCATCCTTATCGCGCGCATATGTACCTTTAAGGTAACCGAAGCTTTCTTCAAATCCCAGCATAAACGAATATCCGCCGCTCTTTTCAAATTCAGCTATCAATTCACCTATGTACTTAAAGCCGGTCAGTACCTCAAAATATTTTATATTATTTGCAGCACATACTTTTTTGATCATGAGAGTAGAGACGATCGTGGAAACAACTGCCGCATTATCAGGAAGTTTTCCGTTTACACGCAGATTTTCCGCAATAAAATCACAAAGCAGGACGCCTATTTGATTTCCGGACAGCAGTTCTACAGTTTCATCCGGCATTATAACAGCTATAGCGCAGCGATCTGCATCGGGATCAGTAGCTATCACAAGATCTGAACCGATTTTCTTTGCAAGATCTATTGACATGGACAAACCTTCCCGTTCCTCGGGATTAGGAGATTTCAGCGTAGGGAAATCCCCGTCTGGGATCGCCTGCTCAGGCTGTATTGTCACATTTGCGCCGATTTCCTTCAAAACTCTCGGCACCAGCTTATAACCCGCCCCGTGAAAAGGTGAATATACTATTGAAACGGACTTTGCCGTGTCGGATATTTCTCCTAAATCGAGCTTTTCAGCCAATACGCATTTTACATATTCATCATCGATATCCTGACCGACAACTTCATATAGACCCGATTCTAACGCTTGCTGCTTAGACATAAGCTTTACGCCAAGCGGATCGGTCTGTTTCATGTATCCCAGAATTATATCCGCCTGCTCTCCGGCGATTTGTGCACCGTCTTCGAAATATGCTTTATAGCCATTATATTCCTTTGGATTATGCGAGGCTGTTATATTGATGCCGGCAATAGTGTTTAGATATCTTATCGCAAATGATAGCTCCGGCGTAGGTCTGAGCGAGTCAAAAACATATACTTTTACTCCTAAGCTGCAGAGCGTAAGAGCCGCATTTTCCGCAAAGCGTACACCGTTATTGCGTGAGTCGAAAGCAATCACAACGCCTCTTGATTTTGCCTCATCACCCAGTGAACAAATATATTTTCCAAAACCGTATGACGCCTGTCTGACTGTATAAATATTCATTCTGTTAGTACCGGTGCCCATAAGCCCACGCAAACCGGCAGTGCCGAAATTCAAGGATGTATAAAACCTGGAAAAGATCTCGTCGTTATTTCCGCGGATAGAAATAAGCTCAGCTTTATCTCTGGCGTCAAGTTCAGGACAAGACAGCCATCTTTCATATTCTTTCAAATAATCCATAAACGTACCCTTTCTGTTATATCTCGCGTCTGTTTTCTATCGCTCTGGCAAGCGTAATACTGTCTGAATATTCTAAACTGCCGCCTACCGGTATACCTAACGCAAGACCTGTTACCTTTACATCAAATGGCTTTAAAAGCTTGGCTATATACATAGCTGTTGCCTGGCCTTCCACATTGGGGCTTGTCGCCATTATGATCTCCCTGACATCATTTTCGCTCACCCGAACAAGCAGCTCAGATAATTTAACATCGTCCGGTCCTACATCGTTCATGGGAGAAATCAGCCCATGCAGAACATGATACATGCCGTTGTAATCTCGAGTGCGTTCAACCGCATCTATGTCACTCGGTTTTTCTACAACGCAGATAACTGATTTATCACGTTTTTCATCAGCACATAACGAACATATATCTTTATCGGTTATATTCTGACATATTCTGCAGCAATGTATTTTCTGCTTTGCATCGAGCAGCGCATCCGAAAAGGATTTTGCCACAGATTTATCGGATGTAATAATATAATATGCCATTTTTTGCGCCGACTTTGAGCCGATCCCGGGAAGTTTTTCAAATTCCTCTACAAGTTTTGAAAAAGCAGGTATATATTGCATATTATCCTCTGTTTAATAATTACAGCATCGGGAAATTAAGATTAAGTCCGCCCGTAGCTGCGTTCATTTTTTCTTCCATTGTTGAATCGACCTGTTTTGACGCCTCGTTTACAGCTGCGACGATCATATCCTCCAGCATTTCCACATCATCCGGGTCTACAGCTTCTTTTTCAAGTTTTATCGAAATAAGCTCTTTTTTACCGCTCATCTCTACTGTTACCATTCCGCCGCCAGACTTTGCGCTGAAAATACTTTCCTCTACTTCTTTCTGCGCAGCGGCAACGTCCTCCTGCATTTTCTGGACTTTGCGCATCATGTCGCTTTGTTTCATGTTATATCCTTCCGGAAGTCTTGCTTTCATAAATTACTCCTTATACAAAATATCTGAGGCGTTGCTCAGAAGTTCTCCAAGCGGGTCAGTCTGAGTGCTGTTTTCAGCCTTTTCAGTTTTATCATTGTCCGGCTGTCCAAACCTGACTGCATACTTTTTACCGGTACATTGTAAAGCCGCATCTTCTATAAGCTTTTTATTTTCATCACTGTTTAAAACCGAATATGCAAAATCGTCTTTGGAACATTTGATGTATATAGTGTTTTCATCATTTGCCAAATTTGATTCAGACAAAAACGGCAGTACGGAAATCCCTTTAAGCTGCTGTATAGCTCTCAACAGATCAGAAATAAAATTTTTGCTGCTAATTGATTGCTTTTCCTCAACAGCGGCAGTTTTATCTGACGGAGGTCCATCGATTTTATCAATGATTTTTTCCGAGTGAATATCCGGAATATGCATCACGCTGTTTTTGGGGTCAGCCGATTTATTTATATCTTTATCTTTTTTTACAGTCTGAACTCCGTTTTTTTCAAGATTTGCGACTCGCGCCGACAGGTCTTCGTAACTGCCGCCCAGTTCGGGAGTGGTAAGCTTTATAAGAGTCATCTCTGCCATTATATGCTTATCTTTATATCTTGAAACATCATATATTCCATTTTGGAGAACAGAAATGTTTCTGACTATCTCCTCAAGTTCAAAACTGTCGGAAAGTTTTTTTAATTTTTCCAGTCTTTGCTCATCATAATCAGGCAGCGCATCAGAATTGCCGACAAGTTTAATGACTATCATATCCCTGAAGTATGAGCATAATTCTGAAAATACAGAAACCGCCTCTTTTGAATCAGACCTGCATTTGGAATAGAAATCCAGTACAGAAGCCGTATCATTGTCAGCGACAGCTTGTATGGCGTATGCCATATCATCATAAGAACAAATCCCCGCTATACGTTCTACAGTATCAAGCGTTATTTCATCACTTCCCACAAGGCATCTGTCCAATATAGAAAGAGCATCTCTCATGGCACCGTCAGCCAGACGTGCTATAAGAGCGGCAGCGCTGTCATCTATTTTTACATTTTCGGATCCCGCGACTTTCAGGATACGGCTTTTAATATCTTTTACAGTAATGCGTTTAAAATCAAATCTCTGACAACGTGACAAAATAGTCGGAAGTACTTTATTTATTTCCGTCGTTGCAAATATAAAAATGATATGCTCCGGCGGCTCTTCAAGAGTTTTGAGCAAGGCATTGAAAGCCTGTGTGCTAAGCATGTGGACCTCGTCAATGATGTAGACCTTATACTTGGCAAGCGCCGGTGTAAAAATAACATCCTCCCGCAATTCACGTATACTGTCAACGCCGTTATTTGAAGCAGCATCTATCTCATAAACATCGGTAAGGCTGCCGTTTAGAATGCTTTTACAAGTCGCACATTCATTGCACGGATTGCCGTTTTTGGGATTTTCGCAGTTTACGGCACGTGCCAAAATTTTTGCACAGGTAGTTTTTCCGGTACCGCGTGTGCCTGTAAACATATAGGCATGATATATCTTATTTGACATCACCTGGTTTTTGACAGTTTCAACAATATGTTCCTGACCGACAACATCATCAAATGTCAGCGGTCTATATTTTCTGTATAGAGCGCGATACACAGTACACCTCCGCTTTGCGGCACAAAGTGAAATCACACAGTCAAGTTCGAACATTGACACATATGAGCCTGACAGCGTCAATACTCAGAACAGGCAGCTCGGCGGCACATACCGGTAATTGCTTAATGCTGCTCGGTTCCCCGCCTGACATGTTTCACAATGCGATATTGCGCCGAACCTGTTCATCAACACATTGACTCTGCTGCTTACCATATATGCAATGCCCTTGCAAAGACATTCTCCCCTGCTGCAGCGGATTGCAGGTACAAGGCACCGCTAACGCCCCGGATAGTGTGATTTCAGTTTATGCCGCAAATATACAATATTATATGATAAATCAACCGCTTTTTCAAGTACTATTTAGAAAAGACAGAAACGAACATCGCCGGAACCGCCCAAAGAATATGATATGCCAAAATCTGAAGCGGCAACGCAGCTGTCATTCCTGAAAAGAATGCCAAAAAAGTCATTAGACACGCTGCTATCACTGCAGAAATTATTTTTATTACCTTTGCCGCACTTAATGCGAATTTTATTGATTTGCAGCCATGAAGCCCATATGACAGTCCCAGTATTCCGGTTCTGGAAACCACCTGAGACGGGCTGTTGTTTGAAGTCTTGAATTTTTGTATACACTTTTGAGCATTGCCGAAATTCATGATTTTAAACAGTAGTTTTTCATTTGTCTCATAATGATAAAACAATGTATCACTGTTTATATTCTGATCATGCTGCGCTATTACTACGCACACCTGGTCTTTTTCATAAGTTTTAAAAGCACGGCTGACACCGTACGCGAGTGAATAACTGAGAAGAAAGACCCCCGAGAGTCTTCCGTCATACGCTGTAAACAGGATATGCTTTGACTTCTGTTTATATATCGTTTCAAAATCGGCATAGTCTATTTCTATTCCGAAATGCTCCATGAGCTCTTTATTGCCTGCCAAAAATACCTTGGAATTGATCAGTGATGAATATCCCATATTTTCATGGAAATATATATCATCTATTCTCGGCAGTTTTTTTATATCCTCGCTGAGCATATTGCCAAAAAGCGTTTTTAATGGCCCGCCTGCAACGCTGTACAGTGAGTTGAGATATAGTATCATATCATCGGCATTATAATCGCCGTAAAAACGTATTCCGTTAAGTGCCGCCGTGAAAATATCCGAATCATCAATTACAACAGTCTGAACATCATTTAAATCAAAGCAGCTGTCAGTACCGACTATAGTTCCTCCGTTTTTACGCACTTTTTTACCGTTTGTATATACAGAAACGGCAAAATTCATACCCTGAAGCAACGGTGTTACAGCAGTGAAAATCCCTACAATGCTTTTAATGCAAGTAGTAAAGCTCCCCAGCATAATATAATTAACCAGACCGACTGCAAGCGGTAAAAAGAATAAAACAATGCCGGGCGCCGAATACTTATTGCACAGTTCGTAGTCTGAAAAACTTCTGCTTATATAATTCGAAATGAAATTACTTCTGGCCGCATACGCAATATCATTGCTGCATCCGGTATCGACGATAATATCATTGATCAACTCATCGTTTTGATCGGTATCCAATACCATCTTCGAGCCGTCAGCAGACACAACCGCAAAACCTTTGTATATATTATTGGCTATGATTCTCTTGGAATTAATACAGAACAACAGCATCAGCATATAAATAAAATCAAACACAATGCATTCCTGTACCGGAGTTTTTAAAACGATGTAACATACATCAAGCACTGTTGAAAAAATAAATATTAACACAACAAATGATTCCGAAACGAATTTGAATTTAAAAATGCTTTTAATGCCATTAAATACGGAAACGATATTTATAAGCGTAGCAGCCGCAGACACACTTAAAATAAATGGTATATACACTCCGATATCATACGCTATATCAATCCCGGGAAAAGAAAATCCTGTCTGCAATGCCGCGAACAACAGTCCTGAAATGCAGGTCAAAATAAAAGTCAGCAATGTTTTAAAGGACGCGGAAGATTTCATTCGTTTCAGTTCGGCAACTATATCTTCTCGCTGCTCTTCATTTTCATAATCGTCTATTTCTTCTGTAGGTTCTATAGCCGGTATCTCTTCGCCTTCGACATCTTCTTCCTCATTATCTCCCAGAGCAAACTCAACAATAGGATTTTGCTTTTTATGCTTGGATTGATTTTTTATCGACTCAAATGTTTCCGTATCAATAAACTTTTTTGCAGGTATTTGTTCTGTGATCTCACCAGAGTTTTTCAAGTCCGAGCCCTCAGCCGCGTCTGCTGTATTGGCATCAGTATTCAACTCTTTCTGTTCAGTCACAGAGTCATACCGGACAAAGTCAATACCCGCGGTATCATCACCGTTCAAAACAGCCGTTTTAGACGCTGCTTTTTCAGAGTGTATAGCGTCAAAAGTTCCTGTTATTGAAATACCCTGAGGTCTTTTGACCTCAGCATTTTCAATGTTGCAGGAGTTTTGGGAAAGTTGTTGTTCTGACTGTTTTATTTCAGATTTATTGTCCTGCTTGTTCTCTCCGTAATCCCTCAATATTGCCTCGAGATCCAATTCAGACACAGGCACGCTGTCGCGCCCGGAACTATCAATATTTTTAAAATTATCAAAATCGAATTTATCGCTCATACCCAATCCCCGAAATTATCTATCTGTTTTTTGCTATTTCCTGCATGACTACAGCGGCCGCGACTGATGCATTCAAACAGGAGACCTGTCCGCGCATGGGAATACTTACCACGATATCGCATCGCTTTTTAAGAAGCTGAGACACCCCTCTGCCTTCGCTTCCGACAACCAAAGCCACAGCGCCTTCAAATTTTTCCTGATAATACGGTTTTTGACCGTCCATATCACAGCAATATACCCATACTCCGTGTTTTTTTATTTTTTCAACTGCCGCGGGCAAATTTGACACTCTGACAACAGGCATAAAATTCAATGCGCCGCCTGCAGCTTTCGCCACAGATGAAGTAAGGCCCGACGCACGGCGTTTAGAAATAATAACACCATGAGCTCCAAAGCACTCAGCTGTGCGTATAATCGCTCCCAGATTATGAGGGTCCGCTATCTCATCGGCAATTATAATAAAAGGCGGCTCATGTTTTAACTCGGCAAGTTTAAAAATATCTTCAAGCTGAGCGTAATCGGCGGCTGCAGCCTGTGCGGCAATGCCCTGATGATTCTGCCCGGAAAATTTTTGCTTGAATTTATCCGGCGGCAATTTTATCAGCGGCACCTTTTTCTCCAATGCTGTGGAAATAATTTTCCCTATGCTGCCTCCGGACGTTTCAGACACAAATATTTTATCGATCTGCCGCCCTGAGCGCAAAGCTTCAAGCACATTGTTTCTGCCGAAAATAAAATCAGATCTCTCGTTTTCTTCTGACATATATACTCTCCATACAGACAAGTCTTAAAAATCAATATTTCGCATATTATATCATAAATTATAATAATATCAAATACTTTTAACTGAAAAAGCAGATCAGAAATTTACCGATCTGCTTATAAATGCAGCCAAGCACTTTACAGCAGCGCCCAATACAAGAGACAGCAATGCGTGCAGGACTGTAAAAGAGGATACATAAAACAATGTACAAACAGGAAAAGACAAAATGACCGCCGTCAATACTGCCGGCAAAAATCCAAGCGCAAAATAAACAGCGCAACTTTTATCATTAAGTCGGACTTCTGCTGCCGCAGGAACTGCATATGACATGAATGCTACTGCAATAAATCCTGAAGCGACTTGCGGCACGACTGTAAATTTCAAAACTACCGTCAGCAGAATGAACATGATACAAGAAACTGCAGAAAATATTATACTTTTCTTTTGCAGCGGCTCGTTTAAAAACTCGGCTGTACTATCAAGTCCGTATCTCCTTACACACAGCGACGTAAACAAAGCGGATAGCGGAACACCTAAAAAGACCACTGCTGACAACAGCTGCGGGCTAAGCAATGCTTGACCGTTCAACAAGGCAAACAAAATTCCGCAAACTACATACATCATTATAACAACTATTGTATTGACAAGTAAATCTCTGACAGCAGAAAACGCAGATTTCACACGCATTGCGCAGTCATAAACCAAAGTGATACCTTTACTGGCAACAGCATCATTATACCTGACAGTATACATATCATTTTTACAGGTGTTGAACGCTACGGCTTTTTTTGCTTTTTCACTTTTATTGCCTATATATACTGGTGTATGGCCCGCTGAAATATATAAATTGCAGACTTTTTCCATATCCGAATCAAAATTATATACAACATCACATTCTGATATACCTTGAAAATCATTGCCTCCGAGCATATCTCTGTAATCCGCATATACTGTATTTTTTTTATAAGAAAATGACTTTGCAAGCGTTTCATTGCCTGAGAAAAGCAGTACAGTGTGTATTCCGCTTTTTTGAAGATTTTTAAGCATATTGATTTTATCTTTTGAAAAGCTACGTCTCAGTCCTATAAAGCCTGCAAGTTTAAAGCCCGATTTTTCACCCGACAAGTCGTCATTGATAATATCCACTTGCTTGACAGCTACAGCTATTATCTCCGTAGAATTTCGGCTCAGTCTGTCAATAGCCTCTCTATGTCCAGAATCGATATCCTGCCCGCATAGCTTCAATACAGCTGAATAATCCCCCCGTGCAATCAATACATTGCTTCCGTCATAAACTATACCGCATACGTCGTAGTCAGAATCGATATCGGAATACTGTGATATAACGGGACACATCGACTTGATGTCCTCGTAATCTATACCAACACCTTTCAATATCTTCAGTGTAAGCTTTTTGAAAGAAAAATAAGGTGACTCTTTATCTACCGAATCATTGCAAAACGATGAGTATAAAAATACGCTGAAATTGCTCTTATTTATTTCAGACAGCTGTCTGTATTCATCATTTTCGGTCACAAATCCGGAAATCTCCGTACTTTTATCAAA
The DNA here is from genome assembly GCA_944387905.1 of uncultured Clostridia bacterium. GTDB lineage: Bacteria > Bacillota > Clostridia > Oscillospirales > QAKW01 > RGIG9041. Next base: position 446 of record CALXGU010000022.1, on the reverse strand, counting down.
AAGAGCACTATGTTTCAGCAACAGTACATCAGATAAGCCGAGTCTGTCGAAAAATGCGGTATTTTTTACATAAACACCTTTTTTGTACAGATCACAGCAGCATTTTTCAAATACAGTCTCAATATAGCTGGACATAAAATCGCAAGTAAGCGCTCCCGCAAGCAGTAAAGCGCTTATAACAAATGATATATAGTCAGATAAAATCAAAGCCGTGATAACCGAAAACACAACGGACAGGGCAAGCAGCAAAAGTGACAGAACTCTGAAAAAATCAGTAACTTTAACGGCAATATGCGTTTTTTTCCTGTCACCGCTAAACTTTTTGCGTACAATTACTCTTTTTGATATATCCGTCACTACAACTTTTGCACTGCCCTTTACTACATAACTTGAACAGAATACCATATTGTGAAGCTTTGAAACATCTATATTTTCGTCATTAATTA
>CALXGU010000021.1 GCA_944387905.1 uncultured Clostridia bacterium | reverse complement strand
GCCTTGGCGCATGTGATCTTGCACGCGAGGTGGTAAGACTGTGCGACGGACAGAACAATGATTTTGATTACAGTTACGATCTGTCAGACAGTATAGAGCAGAAGATACGCAGCATTGTGACTAAAATCTACGGCGGCGAATCGGTCAGCTTTACCGCTCAGGCGTCAAAGCAGATAGCGGAGCTGGAATCGCTTGGCTTTAGCGGTCTGCCGGTATGTATGGCAAAGACGCAGTACAGCTTTTCAGACGATCCGACAAAGCTGGGCGCGCCGGACGGATTTACCGTAACGGTAAAAAATATAAAGATCTGCGCCGGAGCGGGATTTATAGTAGCGCTTACCGGCGATATCATGACAATGCCCGGTCTGCCTAAGACTCCCGCCGCGGAAAATATTGATGTGTCAAGCGACGGAGTGATAACCGGTCTGTTTTAAACTCAATATATCTCGGAGCGGCTTGACAAAAACATATCCGCTCCGATATTTTATTACAATTTTTTAATAAACGGTAAAATCTCTTTAATTCTTTGAAACCGTGTGTTATACTATTAATACAAAGGCGGTGATAGAATGAAAAGAGTATTGAAATATTCAGCTCTGACAATATGCGTTATAGTAATAGGCATAATTGCGTTCATTACTGCCAAGGGCTATATAATGTACCGCGATGCGCTCAAGCATACACCTCCGGAACAGGTTATCGAGCAAATACAGAGCGATGAGAATTATGTTAAGATCGACTCGCTGCCTCAGCTTTATCTGGACGCTGTTATAGCTGTGGAGGACAGAAGATTTTACTGGCACCCGGGAGTAGACCCGGTGTCTATAGCGCGTGCGGTAATAAATGATATAAAGAGCATGAAGCTGGTGGAGGGCGGAAGTACCATAACACAGCAGCTTGCGAAAAATCTTTTTTTCACTCAGACTAAAAAATTTGACAGAAAAATAGCTGAGATGTTTATGGCGCTCAGACTTGAACGAATGTATGATAAAGATGAGATTTTAGAATTGTATGTAAATACGATTTATTTCGGCAGCGGATATTATTGTATACGTGAGGCAAGTCTTGGGTATTACGGCAAGGAACCGCATGAGCTGTCCGATTATGAATGCACAATGCTTGCGGGACTGCCAAATGCTCCGTCAGTTTATTCTCTGGATAATAATCCGGAGCTTGCTGCACAGCGACAGCGTCAGGTCATCGAAAAACTTGTAAAATACGGATATATAGATGAAAAGGAGGGTGAGCGGATTTTAAGTGACGCTCCTTAAAAAATATGTCAGAGGATAAATTTGTACAGCGGCATAAAAAGGGCGTAGGTATATTATCTATCGTCGTTTTTATAGTGTTTTCCGTGCTAGTGTGTTGGTTTATCGGCAGACCGATGCTGCATTTTGTCTCTGAACCGGAAAATTTCCGCAGCTGGATAGATTCAAAGGGCTTTTTCGGTCAGCTGATATTTATAGGCATGGTCGCGTTGCAGGTCGTGTTTGCGGTTATTCCCGGTGAACCGCTTGAGATAGGCGCGGGTTATGCATTCGGCGCGCTTGAGGGTACTGTTTTATGTATAATCGGCGGATTTGTCGGCAGCATGATCATTTTTGCTTTTGTGCGGACTTTCGGTATACGTGTAGTAGAGCTTTTTTTCCCGATAGAAAAAATAAACAACCTCCGTTTTCTGAAAAATTCCAAAAATTTTGAAGTAGTAGCTTTTTTGATTTTCATGATACCCGGTACACCCAAAGATATAATTGTATATTTTTTAGGCGTAACTAAAATAAAAACAACTCATTTTGCTATAATTACGAGTGTGGCGCGACTCCCGTCCGTCGTAACTTCAACGATAGGCGGCAACGCTTTGGGCATGCAGAATTATATGTTCGCGATAGTCGTGTTTGCAGCGACGCTTTTGATTAGTGTTATCGGTTTTTTGATTTATCGGGTCATTTCAAAACATCATCAAAAATAGGGAAGGCAAAAGCTTGCCTTTTTTTATTAAAACTATTGCAAAATCCAAAAATAGTGGTACAATATATTAGCAGTCAAAAACAACGAGTGCTAATTTTTAAGTAAAAGGATGATATAAAATGGCTAAAAAACAATTTAAAACAGAGTCAAAAAAGCTTCTTGATATGATGATCAACTCTATATATACTCATAAGGAAATATTTTTGAGAGAGCTGTTATCGAATGCAAGCGACGCCATAGATAAATTGTATTATCGCAGTCTTACCGACGGCAGTGCCGATATCACCAAGGACAGCCTTGAGATAAAGCTGTCTGTGGATAAGGAAAACAGGATACTGACAGTAGAGGACAACGGTATAGGCATGACTATGCAGGAGCTTGAAAACAACCTGGGAACCATTGCCAAAAGCGGGTCTTTTGATTTTAAAAATGAAAATGAAAAGAAGGAAGACGTTGATATAATAGGTCAGTTCGGAGTGGGATTTTATTCTGCGTTCATGGTCAGCGACAGTATAAGCGTGCTGAGCCGGGCGTACGGAAGCGATACGGCTTATGAATGGAAATCCTCGGGTATTGACGGGTATACTGTTACGGAAGCGGACAAAGACAGCTGCGGTACCGTTATAACGCTTCATATCAAACAGGACGCCGAAAATGAAAATTACAGTGAGTTTCTTGATAAATACCGTATACGCGCGCTTGTGAAAAAATATTCTGATTATCTGCGTTATCCGATAAAAATGGATATGGAAAAGAGCGTGCCTAAAGACGGCAAAGACGGGGAGTATGAAACGGTAATTGAGACTGAGACCCTCAACAGCATGATACCTATCTGGAAAAAACAACCCGCAGAATGTACCCCTGAAGAATACGAGGGATTTTACAGAGAGAAATTTTTTGATTATGATTCTCCTCTGAAAATAATACACGCAAAATTTGAGGGTGTGACATCAAGCGATGTTCTGCTGTTTATACCCAAACACGCACCGTTTGATTATTATACCAAGGACTTTGAAAAGGGGCTGCAGCTGTATTCGAGCGGCGTGCTGATAATGGACAAGTGCGCGGATCTGCTGCCTGATTATTTCAGCTTTGTACGCGGCGTGGCAGACAGCGCAGATCTTTCTCTGAATATTTCAAGAGAAACTCTTCAGCATGACGCCCAGCTTAAGAATATTGCCAAAAATATAGAAAAGAAGATAAAAAACGAACTGGCAAAAATGCTTGAAAACGAGCGGGAAAAGTACGAGGAGTTTTTCAAAGTGTTCGGGATACAGCTCAAATACGGGCTTTATTCAGATTACGGCACGCATAAGGATGTGCTTAAAGATCTTGTCATGTTTGTATCTTCGTCAGAAAAGAAATATGTCACGCTCAAGGAATATACTGAATCCATGCTGCCTGAGCAGAAGAAGATATATTATGCCGCAGGTGAGAGCGTAGATAAGATAGATATGCTGCCTCAGGTAGAGTCAGTTAAGGATAAGGGATATCAGGTACTGTATCTCACAGACGATGTGGACGAATTTGCCTTGAAAATGCTTATGAGCTACGATGAGAAGGAATTTGCCAACGTCTGTGACTCTGATATAGATCTGTTATCCGAACAGGATAAAAAGGATCTGGAAGAAGAAAACCGTCAGTATGAGGATATGTTTAAGTGTATGAAAGATGCTCTGGGCGACAGTGTAAATGCTGTACGCTTTACAAAAACACTTAAAAATCATCCGGTCTGTCTTGTAAGCCAGGGTGATGTATCGCTTGAAATGGAAAAAGTGCTTGAAAAGATGCCGGGTAATGCGTCATCTCAGGTAAAGGCCGCGGCGGTATTGGAAATAAACGAAGACCATCCGATAGCTCTTAAGCTCAAAGAGCTGTACGGAAGCGACAGGGACAAACTTTGCGAGTATGCAAAGATACTTTATGCTCAGGCAAGACTCATAGGCGGACTGTCGGTTGAAAATCCGACAGAGCTTGCGGGACTTATATGCAATCTCATTTCTTGATAATCAGGTAAAATTGCGCCGATAAAAGCTTTGTATGCAATACTGTCATGCAAAAAGGTCCTCACTTTGAAGTGAGGACCTTTATTTTTATTAGGATCTTTATTTAATTATACGTTTTATCAAATACCATCATTATTTTAGCGATTTCGGCGCGTGTGGCAAAACCTCTCGGTTCAAGCGTCACAGGCGTCCTTCCGCTTATAAGGCCTGCGCTGTTAGCCCACTGCATGGCGGATTCGGCGTAATCTGAGATTTGATTTTTGTCGGTGTATCCGCTCAGATCATTTCTGCCGGATGTGTCAAAGCCCTTAAAGTTTGCATATCTGAATAGAACAGCCGCTGTCTGCTGTCGGGTTATAGGCTGTTCGGGAGCAAATTCATTCGTACTTATTCCGTTTATGATATCATTGTCGCTCGCCCATTTTATATAGCCGGTATAGTATTTGCCTGTTTTAACGTCAGCAAATTTTGTGGTACAGTATTTGTTTTCTTCCACGCCCTCAGGTCTTGCAATTACTGTTATCAGCATTGCGCGGGTCAGATTTGTTTTAGGCTCGAAGGTGTTTTCGGTCATGCCGTTGAACATATCGTGCTTTACAACGTATGATATCGATTCAAAAGCCCAGCTTGAGGCCGGCACGTCAGTCATTATTGATTCGGTGACCTCGATATTTCCGGTGTCTGTAACAGTTATAGCATAGTTTTTTGTTTTTACCGTATTTGCTGCTCTGGCGGTGACAGTAAGAGTATGAAATCCGGCTGAAGGGCGCGGTATCACGCATTTATACGGATAGCTGTACGAGGAATATATCTCTTCTCCGTCCAGCTCATAGCTGACATTTCCGGCAGCTCCCGGATAGTAAAGACAGGTATAAAGGCTTATCTGATTTGTGTCTTCATTGAGATTGGCAAGTTTTATGTAGTTTTGTCCGCTTGTCTGAGTGGTCTTTTGCATAGATACATTTTTATTGACAGTGCTGATATATTCATTATACATGTCCTGATTGCCTTTCAAGGAAAAACATGTGCCGCCGAAATCGGCATTGAAGTAAAAAACAGCCCTTATCTGCGGATAGACCATGTTGACATATGTATAAAAATAATTCAGAGCCTGAATTGCGTGCTCTATATTCTGTACTCCGAGGGGGTCCTCATATGCAAAACCGCATTCACTTATGGCAATAGGCTTGCGGTCATTGAACTGATCAACGATTTTTTTGATGCGTATGAGCTGATTTTCATATACGCCGCGGCAGTACCAGGCGTCAGTCTGGTTTCCCGTTTCTCCCGAAGCGATGGAGGAAATATTGCAGTATGATGACATGCCTATCCAGTCCACATATTCATCGCCCGGATAAAAATCCTCTGCTGTATAATACCAGTTAGAAATATCGTTGGGAGAAAACATCATAGCGCAGTTGGGCGCATATTTATGAACATAATCCGCGACCTTTGCAAAGGCGCGCTTAAACATATCAGTAAACTGCGTTTTCCCTTTATCTGAAGGATAATTATCAAGATCTGTCCAGCAGTTGACCTCAGCTCCGAAACGGATTATAAATTTATAGTTCTGGGAGGCGAGCCACTTAACGTTTCTTAAAATATATTCATCGGTTTGCTCATCGCATACCTGCGCCAGATCTTCATAAGTCTCATTGGGCACATTCCAGCCTATTTCCACTATATCGTTTTGGTTGGGCGGCAGCTGCCAGTCAAACCAGCTTATGTCTTCGGTAAAAAACTGAACATAAACAAGCTTGGCACTTTGATTTCCGTCTATGTAATCGCTGCACATACCGTAATATGTGCCGAATTCACTTTCAGGCTCGTTGATCTGTCCGAAATATCCTGCGTCGCTGAGAGTGTCCGATTCGGTGTATACTTCAAATATGCCTTCGGTGTGGTCGATAATACCCTCAAGCATCTTGATTTTGTCAACGTAATCGGTACCGTTATCGTTAAGCCATTTAAAGCATACAAGAGCTTTATTGTAATATTCACACGCCTGCGTATAATAGCCGGATTTTTCATATTCCAGCGCAGCACGGTCTGTAGCGTATGCCAGACGGCTGTATTCGGTTTCGTTTGACGGTGAGGGATAGACAGCCTCTATGCGCTTGACGCATGCGATTATACTTTTAGAATCGTTGCTGTCAAGAGCCTGTATATAATCATCGTATACGTCCCAGTAGCTCTCTGCGCGGACGATATTTGAAAACGATGTGATAATCAATAGAAAAGTCATTATAAAAGATAATAGTTTTTTGTTCATTAATTTCCTCCGTGTTTTGCTGGATTTATTTTATCATGCGTGCAGCTATCGGTCAAATGGTTAAATATGTAATAAATCAAAGTTTTGATATCATTTGATAGGTCTTGTCTGTCGGCCTTGCCACAAGGCGCTTGATCTTTACTCCCATTTGGGAAAAGCGTTTTTCGTATTCTGTCAGTATGTTGAACGTATCTGTAGAGTGAAGATCAAAAGTGATATCGCTGAGCTCAAAACCGATATCCGATAGTTCCTGCAGAGAAAATTCAAATAAACCGTCATTGTCGGTTTTAAATCGTATTTCTCCGCCGGTTTTCAAAAGCGGAAGATAATGTCTGATCATGCGCCTGTGAGTAAGCCGTCTTTTTGCGTGCGCGGATTTGGGCCATGGATCGCAGAAATTTATATAAATCACGTCAGCGCAGCCGGACGGAAGTATTTCTGTTAGTATTTCCGCATCAGCGCAAAGAAAACGAATGTTTTGAAGGCCTGCGCTTTTCGCCTTCTCCATTCCCATCAAAATACAGTCTTTGACGCGTTCTACGGATATAAAATTATTTTCGGGCAATGTTTTTGCAAGCTGTGTTATGAAACCGCCTTTGCCCGATCCTATTTCTATTTCAGTAGCCTTGTTTTTATCAAAAATATTGTAAAATTGATTTTTAAGTTCTGAATTGGGCTCGAGAGTCAGGTCTATGCATCTTTCAAAACGTATGTCTCTGTTCTTTTTTCTTCTCAGTCTCATATATTGGTGTCTCCGATAAGTGTCGTTATTACATACTGCGCTATAAGAAGTCCCGCAACCGACGGAACATATGAAATGGATCCGACTGTACTATCACCGTTTACGCTGCCAGAGTATGCTTTTACAGTTTTGGCTTTTGAATATAAAACGGTAAGTTTTTTTACTCCGGCGCGTCTGAGTTCGTATCTCATTTTGCGCGCAAGTGGACAGGTATCAGTCTTGTAGATATCACAAATTTCAAATTTTGTGGCGTCTGTTCTGTTTCCTGTGCCGAGACAGGAAATAAGAGAAACAGATGTGTTTTGCGAAAACAGAGCGAGCGCCGTTTTCGCCGGCACAAAGTCAACGGCGTCTATAATAAAATCCGCGTTTTTGCTTATTATATCCGCCGTATTGTCCGAGTCAAGAAAAGCATTGACGGCATTGAATTTAATATCAGGGTTTATAGACAGCGCCCGCTCCTGTGCGGCTTGAGTTTTAAACAAGCCGATAGTATCGGCTGTGGCAATTATCTGTCTGTTGATATTACTTTTGTCAATACGGTCAGAATCAATTACCGTTATTTGCCCGACGCCTGCGCGCGCCAACGCCTCCAGTGAATACGACCCGACTCCGCCGCAGCCGCATATCACCACATGACTGTTTTTAAGTTTTTCAAGAGCAGCACTGCCGATAAGCAGTTTTGTACGAGTAAATATTTCCATATCCATAAATCATAAATTACGGCTGCCGCAAGCGACAGCCGTAATAATCAGTGTATCCCCGCGTATGCCGTCAACCGTAAACTTTAATCCCTGCGAAAACCACAGGTGGGAGTTCGCCGTCCCCTATCACAGGCTTCCGTGTCAGGCAAATGCCGGCGCGGCTTGCACACAAGGTTTCGAGCATCATTCCCGTATAAATAATGTAGGCTTAAAATAAACAGTCAACGCACACCGCAGGTTGTTTTTGTTAATTATCAATCCAGAATAAGATCTTCAAATGTGTCTTCAAATACTTTTGAGACGCGTGACAGTTCATCATCGTCATCTATAGTAACAAGTATCTCTTCTCCGGCATCGTCCTCGACAGTTTTTAAAATAAACAGAGTCCCGTCACTTTCGAGCTGTTTCTGCGGATCATCAAAAAGCTCAATAAGTCCGACATACACAGTGCCGTCCATCTCCACTGATCCGAAATGCTCAAACTGCAGTTCCATACCGTTCTCATCGGTTAAAGTTACAATATCATTTCCGTATTCGCTGTCCATAAAAAACCTCCGATCTTATCTGAATACAGTATAACACAAAATAATCAAAAATAAAAGTATATTTTAAAAATTAAAATTATACGTCCAGTTTCATATCTCCGGGTTTGATCCAGCCGATTTTACGCAGTAATTCGGAAAACAGGAGAGATAATGCGGCGGGAGCAAGAAAATACATAATAATTATTTCTGCAATCACAATTACAGGTGAAATACCGGCGGATGTCATAACCTGAAAAGCGGAGATAGGCCCGACAAGTCCGGAGGTACCCATACCGGATCCGACAGCATTGCTTGTCATTTTCAGGACAGCCGAAGAAATCGGGCCCAGTATTACAGAGGCAAGAGTGGCCGGTATCCAGATCCGCACGTTTCTGACGATGTTGGGCATTTGTATCATGGATGTGCCGACGCCTTGCGCAATCAGACCGCCAAGCTTGTTTTCACGGTAGCTTGCGACACCGAAACCTATCATCTGAGCACAGCAGCCGACAGTAGCTGCACCTGCCGCAAGACCGGAAAGACCAAGCGACACGCCTATTGCAGCGGAAGAGATCGGAAGCGTCAGAGCAATACCCATAAGCGCAGAGACTATGACCCCGCCTATGATGGGATATTTGTCAACATTGAAATTGATTATTGAGCCGATAAAATTCATAAACTGGGAAATAGGCGGACCCATGAGCAGGCCTACAACAGAACCGCTTATGATTGTAACAAGCGGTGTAAGAAGAATATCCATTTTTGTCTTTCCGGCGACAAGCCTGCCTATTTCTATACCTACAAACGCGCCTATAAAAGCACCGAGCGGTTCACCTACACCGGCCAGAGACAGCACGCTGCCGTCAAGTATAGAACCGTCGATTATTTTAGAGGCAAAACCACCTACCATTCCGCAGACTCCTGCGGCAACCGTAAGCAGCGGGGAGCATTTAAACTTGCTTGCGACTCCTACGCCTATGCCGATTCCCATCAATGCCTTGGAGACTTTAGACACTAAAACTACCATATTGCCTATATATCCGCCCAGAAGCAGTCCTATCTGCTCGGTTATGGTTCCGATAATAAGGGTCGAAAAAAGACCGATTGCCATGCCGGACAAACCGTCGATGAAAATATGCTGTGAAACTTTTTTTAGACCTGTCACAAACTTCTTCTTGTCCATATGTACCCCCGAAAAATTATTTTGCTGATATTATAAACAAAAAAAACTATTATTTCAATTAAAAATCTTTATTTTGTAAATAATTATAAAAGCAGGTGTTTTTTTAACTTTTATAGTGGTTATATTTACATTCAAAAAGGTGATAATATGGAAAAAATCAGAACAGGACTTATATTGGAATCAATAGAAGCTGCAGATGCGGCAAAAGTAAGCCACAGTACCTATGCTCAAACAAAAAAGCATGACGCGTGTACAGTGACTACAGTAAAATTGGACGATGATAAAGACGCCGGGGATTTTGGCAGGGAAAAAGGCACTTATATAACAGTTGAATTTGAGCGGGTATATCGGATAACCGATAAAGATTTTGAAAGTATAGTTACGGTCTTGGCGGATATTATCAGGTCTTTGATGCCGAAAGAACACGGAAGGATACTGATTGCGGGCATAGGCAACCGTCAGATAACCCCCGACAGTCTCGGACCTAAATGCGTCGACAGGATAATAGTGACAAGAGGCTTTGAAAAGGTAATGCCGGAGCTTATAAGCAATGGAACATATTCAAGCGTCAGCGCGATTTGTTCAAATGTTTTCGGTGTAACAGGCATAGAAAGCGCCGAGCTGATAGGCGGCATAGCAAAGATGCTTGATCCGTCACTGATTATAGTTATAGACGCACTTGCAACGACATCTGTATCAAGACTGTGCAGAACGGTACAGATATCAGATACGTCTCTGACACCGGGTGGCGGAGTTGACAATGCGCGCAAAAGAATATCGCCCGATAACCTTGATACTCCGGTCATATCTATAGGCATGCCTACCGTTATTGATGTAAGTACGATTTTGTCCTGTGCAGGCTGTGATAAGTCAGAAACAGAAAAGCAGCTGGGACAGTATATGGATTCTATGATAGCAATGCCGTCGAGAATAGACAGTGCCACGGATACGGCGGCAAGACTTATAGCTTTTGCGGTCAATAAGGCTCTGCATCGTGATATGTCTACAGAAGATATTCTGCGTTTTTTGTATTAAAAATAATATTGTCTGCATATGCTTTTACGAAGGAAGTGAGAGTATTGCCGTCAATAAGAATAAGAAAGATAAAATCGATTTTAAAAGGAATTTTCTGTACAGTTCTGTCTGCTGCGGTTTCGGTGGGAGTGTTCGGGATATTCGGGAAGCAGATCGCCGGCAGCGCATATGATTACACTTTTGGTGAGATAGAGGTGGACGTATCCGATTTTCGGCCGGGATCTGACGAAAAAGCTGCAGGTTCTGTCGTGTCATCAGACAGGCAGGAGCTTATTGATCAAGTCCTGAGCGTTATATCCGACGGCGGTGACAGCGGACAGCTTGAGGCATCACAGCTTGGGAATGTTACAACTGATACCCCGCAGGTCACAGATAATCCTGATGCAATAGTCGTAAATCTCTCAGCACTGTCAGGCAAATATAAAGATTACGGAGGCACATCGCTTATAAATAATACCGATTATGATGTCACAAGCCTTCTGTATGCCGATTATACTCCGCCGCAGCCCAACAAGGAGGATCCGTACATACTGATATATCATACGCATACATCAGAGGAATATTACGGCGGCGGAACTGTTGTTGATGTAGGCAACGCGATGGCACAGGAGTTTGAAAGACTGGGATATAAAACGATTCATCTTACCGAGGTATACGATAAGGAACAGTTCAGCGGCGCATATTCACGGTCTATAGTAGGAGTGCAGGAAATGCTGGAAAAGTATCCCTCGATACAGCTTTGCTTTGACGTTCACCGCGATGCCATAACTACGCAAAGCGGCGATTCATATCGTCCGCTGACTCAGATAGACGGAAAAAATACAGCACAGGTCATGCTTGTGTGCGGAACGGACGCAAAGGGTCTGTCTCATCCCAACTGGCGAGAAAATTTTAAGTTTGCGCTCGATATATCCAGGACCATGGGACAGAATTACGGAGCGCTGTCAAGACCGGTCAATTTAAGAGGTGATCGTTTTAATACTCACGTCACAAATTACACAGTGTTGATGGAAGTGGGAAGTGTAGCCAATACTCTTGAGGAGGCTCAAAATGCAGCGTTATATACGGCGCGTGCGGTAATCGATACTATAGAATAAAAAACGCCCCGGTCACAGACCGGGGCGTTTTGGTTTATTTAAGATACGCAGAGAAGAAATGCTCAAAAACCTTATTTCCGCACATTCGTTCGGGATGCCACTGAACACCCAGCACAGGCAGAGAAGTACTTTCTATTGCTTCTATCACGCCGTCGTGAGAGGCGGCTGCTACAGTTAAGCTTTCCCCTAAAATATGAACACTCTGATGGTGATAAGAATTTACAACAGCGCGAAGACCTAAAGCGTTGTACAAGTTGGATTTTTCAGATATTTTTATTTCGTGAGTGCACTCTTTTTGAGCGCTGCCTGAATGGCATAATCCGAGCATGGACGGTATATCCTGAAAGAGAGTACCGCCCAAAGCGATATTTATGCTCTGCATGCCTTTGCAAATACCGAGTATCGCTTTTCCCGCGCTGATAAAAGCTCTTATCAGACTGAGTTCATATCTGTCAAGCTGAGTATCAAAATTCAAACCCATCTTCCATGGCTTTTGCCCGTACAGCTGTGGATCCATATCTCCTCCGCCCGTCACGACAAGACAGTCGCACTGCTGTACGGCAAGATATACATCCTGCGGATACGGAACAAATGTATCGATACCGCTTTGCCTGATATGGTCGAAATATCTCTCGTTTATATTTGAAACGCCGTTTGTCACGACTCCGAATACAGCGGCTTTTTTCATTTCAAATCCTCCTTGAATATTGCAAGAATATACTGTATAATTACAGCAGCAGAAAACTTATCTGCGTAATATATTGTATTTGCGCAGAGGCATTTATTATGTCATAAAGTGATATGTTTTTCGAACTAAAAATTCAGGTGATGAAAAATGATATATTTTGACAACAGCGCAACGACCCGACCGTCGGAGCAGTGTATAAAAGCGATGACCGATGCCATGGAAAAGCGTTTTGCAAACGCCTCATCACTGCATAAAGCGGGCGTGAGCGCAAAAGGCGATATAGACGACTGCAAACAACAGCTGTCGTATGCTCTCGGGTGCACGCCATCTCAGATCCTGCTTGGTCCGGGCGGTACATTCTGCAATAATCTTGCCATAAAAACCGCTGTTGACATGCTTAAGCGCCGAGGCAATAAAATTATTATTTCAAATATAGAACATCCGAGCGTTCGTGAGTGCGCGGACAAATATCGGGATGCGGGTTTTGAAGTTGTAAAGTGCAACCCCTTGACAGATGATTTTGAAAAGCAGATCGACAGAAATACGATACTTGTCTCATGCATGTATGTAAATAATGAAACAGGACTGATACTTCCGGCAGAAAAACTCAAAGAAATAATAGAAAAGAACGGATCTATTGCGCTGCTTCATATAGATGCGGTACAGGCATTCGGCAAGATACCTGTCGATGTGTCAAAACTCAAATGCGATATGCTTACTGTGTCGGCACATAAAATAAACGGACCCAAGGGCATAGGCGCATTATATGCGGCAAAAGGGGTCAGGATAAGTCCTGTAATATTCGGAGGCGAGCAGGAAAACTCATTTGTACCCGGTACCTACAACAGCCCTGCCGCGGCAGGGTTTGCGCAGGCTGTAAAGCAGCTTAAAGAGAATAAACCCGGATATCTTGAAAGCCTTTACAAACATTTTGCTGAGCAGTGCAAACATTATGATTTTATACATATAAACTCATTCGGCAGACAGGCTTCCCATATAATAAACGTTTCGTTTGACGGATATTTGGGAGAAAATGTGCTTCACTTTCTTGAAGAATATGATATTTATGCGTCCCAGGGCTCCGCATGTTCCTCTCATTCAAAGAACCGTACAAGGACACTTGAGGCGCTCGGCGCTGATAAACGCAGATCTGACTGCTCTCTTCGCATAAGCTTTGATCATAATAACACGGTATCACAAATAGATGAGTTTTTCAAGATCTGCTCAATGATCCCGCAAAAACTGCTGCGTTTTTATAAGTAGTTGACATTGTATCACACATGTGATACAATAGCATACATACAAAATTCGAGGATATACTATGAAAGAAATCATACTTGCAAAATGCGGAGAGCTTGTCCTTAAGGGCTTAAACAGGATAAGCTTTGAAAAGACACTGATAAAAAACATAAAGCATGCGCTGGCACCGCTGGGGGAATTTGACGTTGTAATAATGCAGTCAACTGTATATATTGACAAAGACGGCGGTATAGATGATATCGATACGGCTTTTGAAAGGGTCAGGCGCGTATTTGGATTGGCAGCGCTGAGTAAAGCGGCTGTATGCGGAAAAAATATGGAGGATATCCAAAAGACTGCGCTTTTGTGTTTTTCAAAAAATCTTGCCAAAGCAAAGACATTTAAAGTAATGTCAAAGCGCTCGGATAAAAGATTTGAATACAATTCGCCACAGATCTGTGCTCAGGTGGGTTCGTACATCTTGAGAAACACGCAGGGTATAACAGTTGATGTCCATAATCCGGATGTTATAGTGACAGTAGAGGTCAGAGATATTGCCGCTTATGTCCATTGCGATAATGTGCAGGGCGCGGGCGGTATGCGTATGTATGATCTTGCTTTCCTCGAGCGTGCCCGTGCGCTTTGCGACGCATATGG
>CALXGU010000020.1 GCA_944387905.1 uncultured Clostridia bacterium | reverse complement strand
GAAGCGGAAAATATCAGAAAAAATGCTGACATTATGTACAGCGGATAAACCGAAAACCTGCCTGCAATGAGGCTGAGCATTGCAAAAATCGCGATATATATGATACTGTGCAAAGACAGAGAGCTTCTGTACCTTTCAAATGCAAGCCTTTTTTCTTTTGTTGTCAGAATCGCAGGCAGACCTTTATTTTGGCTTTTTTTAAACAGAGCTATATCATATGATGCGTAAACCACTTTTGTATTTTTGTCCTTATTTTTGTAATCGAGGGCAATAAAACTTTTTTTACCGTGTCTGAGCGGGATATATTCATATTGTACACGGTTATCGTTTTTTTCGAATTTATATGTCATAGGTGATACAGACATAAGTTCATAGCCGTCTTTATTCATTTTTTCAAGCCAGCTCAGCTCGTCTGCAAATGATAGAAAAAATTTATGGACAACAGTCATTTTAAGCTCCTAAAATATATTATAAACAGAAATGCGGTATGTATGCCATAAAACAGAATACAATAAAGACCGAAAAATGTCAACGTTTGCAAAAGATTATGCCAGTCCTGAAAATAAAAAACACAGCGCACTGTTTTTAAAATTAGTATGCGCTGTGTTTTTATTATATGATTTATTTTGAATAGACGGTATTCACATAGTTTTTAAGATTATCCAGACCTGTCTTGACACCGTTAACACAGTCCTCCATGCCTTCAAACTCAATGGCTATGTATCCGTCATATCCGGCATTTTTCAAAGCGTAAAGACACTGCATCACCGGCACGTCACCGTGGCCGATTATAGTGCCTCTGAGGAAGTTTCCGCCTCTTGACATAAAAAAGCCGGCGCCCGGATTGGGAGATTGTCCGCTTTTGACGATAAAGTCTTTTGCATGCACATAAAAAGCGTATCTGGCAGCTCTTCCTACTGCTGCTGCGGGATCATCGTCCGCGCAAAGGAAGTTGCCGATATCGATAAGCCAACCGAAATTGTTATCCGCCACAGTGTTTATAAGTTTTTCCACTCTTGTGCTGTCCTGAGAGAAAAAGCCGTGATTTTCCGTCATGGTTTTGATCCCGACGCTTTGGGCATATTCAGTCACTTTTCTGCAGCCGTAAGCAAGACGTTCTATAACGTTGTCGTAGCCTTCGTATTTATTTGACGTTCTGCCGTTGCATACGTCATGGCGCATAAGCGGACTTGAGAGGATTTTGGCGATATCGACCTGAGAGCAGACACGCTGTATCTCTTTTTCAATATCTCCGTCGCTTCCGTTTAAAAAATCTGCCGATACTGCATAATTAGAGATTTCCAGGCCTGCTTTAAATGCCGCATCTGCAAGCCGTTTTGCGGTGTCCTCAATATCGTGACTGCCCAGAGCGGAGTCAGTAAACTCTATGCCGTCAAAACCCATTTCCTTTACTTTTGATATACAATCGGTCAATGTCAGTTTTTCACTGCGTAAATACTGAGAAAAACTGTATGAACTTACGGAAAATTTCATTTTACTAATACCTCATATCGCAAAATTTCTCGGTTTTAAAATCTTTCAAACAGACAAAAGCTGATTATTTTGATTCATTGATAAGATTGGCAAGAAACGTGAACGCGGTGCGGATATCTTTTTCGGGAGTCGGACCGACTTCGCGTTCGATAGTCAGGAAACCATGATATCCGATATCGTCCAGAGCCTTGAGATAGTTTTTGAAATCGACCGTACCTTCGCCGAGCGGCAGTTCGTTAAACGACGGGCTTTCAGGCTTTTCAACATCAAGTATATGATATACTTCTTCAGGATTTCTGTAATAGTTGCGTCTACCGTCTTTTGCGTGAGTATGTACTATATAATCCTTAAGATTATATACCGCCTGTACGGGGTCATCGCCTGTAACCATTACAAGGTTTGCCGGGTCGAGGTTTACTGCGACGCCTGTTGAGTGCAGTCCGTCAAGGAATTTTTTGAGTGTGGCAGAGGTTTCGGGCCCCGTTTCAATGGCAAAATGTGCATCAACAGAGTCTGCGTATTCAGCAAGAGAAAAGCATGCCTGCTGCATTATTTTATATCTGTCATGATCCGGATTTTCCGGAACAACGCCAATATGTGTAGTAACAATGTTTGTCTCCAGTTCTTTAGCAAGATCAAGTATGCGTTTTGATTTTTCAATTAGCTGAGGATTGAGTTCGGGTTTGTGGAATCCTTTGCCCAGATCTCCGCAGAGCGCCGAAATTACAAGACCGTTGCTTTTTACCATGTTCAAAAACTCGCGGCGCTTATCTGCTGATAAATTCTCAGGCGCAAGCTCACCGTATGTAGAATAGACCTGTATTCCGCTTGCTCCTATTTCTTTTGCCTTTTGCAGAGCCTCAGGAATAGGAAGCTTAAATGATTCAAGCATAACTCCGATTGAAAAATTATACATATCCGTTTCTCCTTCTTTAAATTGCTATTGACAGCGTTTATAACATTATTATATAATTAATCTAAATAATGTAAATAACACTATATTGCTTTAAAATAATATAAGATTGTATTGATCGGTGGCTGTTATGTACTCTAAATATGAGCATCACAATTATAAAAATTCCAAACTCCCGTTCTTTTTTCATCTTGACAAGCAGAGCAATAAATCGCTTCATTTTGCGAGACATTGGCATGAACATATCGAGCTGTTGTACGTGGAAAACGGAAAGTGTATTGTTCAGGGCAACAGCGAGGAAGTCACCGCTGATGCGGGTGAACTGATAATGATTTCACCCAACTGCATACATTATATATATACAAAAGATGAAGAATGCCGGTATTATTGCATTACAGTTGATAAAAGCTTTTGTGACAATTCGGGAATTCCGGTTTTTTCAGGGCAGTTTGTAATCAATATACATGATAAAAAAACAAAAGACTGCTATAAAGATATAATAGAAATAATGGAAAGTAAGCCTTTCTGCTATGAAGAAGAGGCTAAAGCCTTAGTGCTGCAGCTTATGATACGGTGTTACAGATCCGCTCAGAACGGGTATATAATATCGGACAATAAATTTGTAGCATCACAGATGATCGTAAAGGCGATAGACTATATTTATGCTCATTTCAATGAACCAATAACTGTGGATGAACTGTGCCGTTATCTCGGATTCAGTAAATATTATGTATGTCGTAAATTCAAATCTCAGACAGGCAAAACAATAATCGAATATGTAAATCACTTGCGCTGCATGAACGCAAAACGGCTTATTGAGAGCGGTGACTATAACATCACGGAAAGCGCAAGGATGAGTGGATTTAACAATATGTCTTATTTTACAAAAGCTTACAACAAGTATATAGGCTGCTTGCCTTCAAAAAATAATATTTAAAATATAATATTGCTATTGAAAATGCGGTAAATGATGGTATAATGAAATTAGTATAAAATATGATGGAGGTAAAAACCATGTCGTTACCAGTTGCAGTTCAAGTATACTCTGTAAGAGATGATGCGAGCTCTGATTTACAGGGTACATTGGAAAAAATACAAGCTATGGGCTATGACGGTGTCGAATTCGCAGGACTTTACGGATATGCGCCTGCCGATATAAAAAAGATGCTTGAAAAAACAGGACTTACCGCAGTATCTGCGCATGTTCCGTTCAATGACCTAAGACGTGACACAAAGAATGTTATAGCAGATTATGCCTATTTGGGCTGTAAATGGATAGCAGTTCCGTATCTTGATAAGGCGGATCGTCCCGGCAGCGGAGATTTTGACAAGACGATCGCAGACATAAAAGAAATTGCTGTCGAGGCAAAGAAACAGGGAATACAGCTTTTATATCATAATCATGATTTTGAATTTGTAAAAATAGGCGATAAATATGCTCTTGATGTACTGTATGAGAGTATAAGTGAAGATCTGCTCAAGACAGAACTTGACACATGCTGGGTAAAGGTCGGCGGAGAGGATCCGGCAAACTACATATTAAAATATTCTGATCGCGCACCGCTTGTTCATCTGAAAGATTTTAAGGGCACAAAAAGCGAGCATATGTACGGACTTATAGGCAAGGAAGATAAGGCTGAGGTCTCGGATAAATTTGAACTGAGACCTGTAGGCTTAGGCGTACAGGAATGGCCGTCTATCCTGGAGGCATCCGAAAAGGCCGGAGCCGAGTGGGTAATTGTGGAACAGGACACAGCGACGCTTGGCAAGACTCCGCTTGAGTCTATCAGAATATCGAGAGATTATCTTAAACTTTTAAATTATTAAGGAGACTAATTATGGGAAAAGACGATGCGATATTGAATCAATTCAAAGAGGATCAGTCACAGGCTGAGCAGATCGATACAGGGAAACGCATGCGAGTAGGTATAATAGGCACCGGCTGGATAGCAGACGCGCATATAAAAAGCTATTTAAAAATGCCTGATGTGGATATAGTTGCAGGAGCGGACCTTATCCCGGGCAAAGCTGAGAAATTTTTTGCCAAATGGGGAGTTGAAAACGTCAAATGTTACGGCAGCCATAAGGAAATGCTGGATGACAGCAGTTTGAAACTGGATGCGGTAAGCGTTTGTACATATAACTGTCAGCATGCAGCGCCGACGATTTACGCTTTGAATAAAGGAATACATGTGCTTTTGGAAAAGCCGATGTGTGTAACAACACAGGAAGCGGTCGATATAATAAAGGCAGAAAAGGCATCAGGCAAGGTTTTATCTATCGGTTTTCAGCCGCGTTTTGATGCGAACATGAAAAAGTTGAAAGAAATAGTGCAGAGCGGAGTTTTGGGTAAGGTTTACTATATCCAGACAGGCGGCGGCAGACGTCGCGGAATACCCACACCGTTTGGAACTACTTTTATTGAAAAGGAAACGGGAGGTATAGGAGCCTTAGGCGATATCGGCTGCTATTCGCTTGATATGGTCCTCAATGCTGTCGGCTATCCCAAGCCGCTGACAGTCTCGGGATATAAATCGGGATTTTTCGGCGTAAGAGAGAGCTATTATCCCAATCATCCGGAATACGCCGCAAAATTCGGCGTCGATGATTTTGCCGCGGCATTTGTACGTCTTGAAGGTGACATAATACTGGATTTCCGTATCGCATGGGCAATGAATATGGATACTCCCGGAGATACAATTATACTCGGAACAGAGGGCGGACTGAGAATTCCGTCTACCGAGTGCTGGAACGGAACAGTAGGCGGGCCTATGAAGATCTATCATGAGGTCGCGGGAATGCAGGTAGAGACAGAAATTCCGATTATAAAAGCAAAGGAAAATGCTCCTTCGCTGTTTGATATAAAAATACGTTCATTCCTTGATGCGTGTAAAAACGGTACCGCGTCTCCGGTACCTTCATCTCAGATACTCTATAATCAGGCGATTATAGACGGTATAACAAAGTCTTCCGAGCTCGGAAAGGAAATACAGATAGAAATACCAGAGATATAACATCAATAAGCCGGCATAAAATTGCCGGCTTATTTTTTTATTTTGTTGAAATATAAACAGATTAAATGTATAATAAATAAAACTGTGTTTGAACACATAAAAAAACGGAACGGAGAAATGTATAATGAAACTTACATTTTTAGGTGCCGCACATGAAGTGACCGGCTCCTGTACTCTGCTTGAGGCATGCGGGTATAAAATCCTTATAGACTGCGGCATGGAGCAGGGACAGGAAATTTATGAAAATTGTCAGATACCGGTAAGTGCCAATGATATTGACTGTATATTTTTGACACATGCCCATATAGATCATAGCGGAAAACTGCCCGCACTGGCAAAGGACGGGTATAACGGTCCGGTATATGCGACTTATGCGACATATAAGCTTTGCAATATTATGCTGAAGGATTCAGCACATATACAGGAATTTGAGGCGGAGTGGCGAAACAGAAAGGCAAAGCGCTCCGGCGAGAATGAATATGTGCCTGCCTATACTATGGAGGATGCGGAAAATATACTTTCCTGCTTTAAATCCTGCGATTACGGAAAAGAATATCAGGTGCTGGACGGAATAACGGCAAGATTTTCGGATGCCGGACATTTGCTGGGTTCATCCAGTATTGAAATAACTGTTACTGAAAAAGGCGATACGCGTACAATTTTATTTTCCGGTGATATCGGTAATATTTCACGTCCGCTGATACGTGATCCGCAGAAGCCGGAGAAAGCGGATATCGTCATTATTGAATCGACATATGGCAATCGTTTGCACGGTCAGCGTCCCGATTATGTCAGTCAGCTTACGGCAGTTGTGCAGGAGACATTTGACAGGGGCGGAAATGTCGTAATACCATCATTTGCCGTCGGAAGAACGCAGGAACTTTTGTATCTGATACGTGATATAAAGGAAAAAAATCTAATAAAAAATCATGATCATTTTCCGGTATGGGTAGACAGCCCGATGGCGGTCGAGACGACGCATGTATATTCGGATGACATGATGGATTATTATGACAGCCAGACACTGGAACTGTTGAAAGCGGGGGTCAATCCAATTTTGTTTGACGATCTTAAACTGGCTGTAACAAGTGACGAATCCAAACTGATAAATGATGATACTACCCCAAAAATAATACTGTCCGCCTCAGGTATGTGCGAGGCAGGGCGTATCCGGCATCATCTTAAGCATAATCTTTGGCGAAGCGACAGTACGATTTTATTTGTGGGATACCAGACTGACGGAACATTGGGAAGAAAGCTCCTTGACGGAGCTGATAGTGTAAAACTGTTCGGGGAGGAAATAAGTGTAAGAGCGCGTATAGAACAGATGGAAGGAATAAGCGGTCATGCTGATAAAAATATGCTGCTTGACTGGCTTGCAAATTTAAAAAATACACCCGAAACAGTGTTTGTAAACCACGGTAATGATGAAGTTTGCGATGAGTTTGCCCAGCAGATAATGAGCGTTCTTAAATTTCCCGAAGCTATCGCACCGTATAACGGCGCACAGTATGATCTAACAAAGCATGTATGTATTTACGGCGGAAATAGGCAGAAGATAGTCAAAACCGGAGGTATTGCGAAGGTCAGCGAAGCATTCAGAGCATTGCTGGAAGCCGGCAAGCGTCTTATGCGTGTTATTGAGCACAACAGGGGCGGAGCGAATAAGGATCTGAAAAAATTCACAAAGGAAATCGACTCGCTCTGCGAAAAGTGGGACAGATAAAAGCCGCAGTCTTTAAAAACAGACTCGCTCTGCGAAAAGCGGGACAGATAAAAGCCGCAGTCTTTAAGACTGCGGCTTTTTTTAAAAACAAATTGAAATTTTATTTATATAATATATGCGCGCTCTATTACCTGATCTTCAAGCGGTCTGTCCATATAATCCACTGCAGCAGCTGCAATCTGGTCAACAGCGTCCATACCGGAAACCACTTTCCCGAATGCGGCATATTGCCCGTCAAGATGCGGCGCGTCAGCGTGCATAATAAAGAACTGGCTGCCTGCGCTGTTTGGATTCATCGATCTCGCCATAGAAATGACACCGCGTGTATGCTTCAGGTCATTTTTAAATCCGTTTGCCTCAAATTCACCGTAAATGCTGTAGCCCGGTCCGCCTGTTCCCGTACCGTCGGGGCATCCGCCCTGTATCATGAATCCGGATATCACACGATGAAAAATAAGTCCGTCATAAAAGCCCTCTGACACGAGCTTTTGAAAATTTTCACAGGTTTTGGGAGCTATGTCCGGATATAGCTCTATTTCTATCTGTTTGCCGTTTTTAAGCTGAAGCACTACCATCTTTATTATCTCCTGTTATATATTTAACATATTCAGACTGTCATCAGTTTTCAGGCACATCGACTTTGCGTATATTAGCGCCCAGACCGCGGAATTTTTCTATGATATTTTCGTATCCGCGTTCAATGTGCTCGATATCCTCTATGACCGTGGTACCGCTTGCTACAAGCCCCGCTATAATCATAGCGGCGCCGGCACGGAGATCACATGAACGAATCGGTGCGCCTAAAAATTGAGCTCCGCCTTCAATGGTAGCCACATTGCCTGTAACATCTATTTTTGCGCCGAGCTTGCGAAGCTCGTCAACATATTTGAATCTGCTTTCCCAAATGTTTTCCGTGACCCTGCTTGTCCCGTCTGCAAGCGACATCAGAACCGCCATCTGCGGGTGCATATCAGTCGGGAAACCGGGATACGGCATGGTCTTTATACTTGCGCTTTCAATAACTCCCGAGCCTATGACACGGATATAGTCGTCAAATTCTATGACTTTCACGTTCATTTCCGAAAGCTTTCTGGATATACATTCAAGATGTTTGGGAATAACATTTTTTACTGTCACATCACCGCGCG
This sequence comes from uncultured Clostridia bacterium, assembly GCA_944387905.1. GTDB lineage: Bacteria > Bacillota > Clostridia > Oscillospirales > QAKW01 > RGIG9041. The sequence goes on along the minus strand of CALXGU010000020.1, from coordinate 5,979 downwards.
TAGCCGCAGCTGCGACCATAAAAGTTCCGGCTTCGATCTGATCCGGGATGACAGCATATGTTCCTCCACACAACCGCGGTACGCCTCTGACCTTAATGACATCGGTACCCGCACCCGAAATATCAGCGCCCATTGAGTTAAGAAAGTTTGCGACATCAACGATATGCGGCTCCTTTGCGACATTTTCCATGACTGTCAAGCCCTCGGCAGTTGCCGCCGCTATCATTATATTTATAGTAGCGCCTACTGACACCACATCGAAGTACACATGATTTCCTATAAGCGAGCTGCATTTTGCATGCACGTTTCCGCGTTCAAAATCGACTTTTGCGCCCAGAGCCTCAAAGCCTTTTATATGCTGGTCGATAGGTCTGAGACCTATCGAGCAGCCGCCCGGCATAGCCACCGTAGTATCTCTCCAGCGGCCGAGCAGTGCGCCGAGGAAATAGTATGAAGCTCTCAGCCTTCTTGCAAGGTCATAGGGAATCTCACAGTTTTTTATATCAGTGCAGTCTATTTCAAGCGTTTTTTCATCTATATGCCTGACAACAGCGCCCATATAATTCAATATTTTAAGAATGTTTTCCACATCGCTTATACGCGGAACATTTTCGATAACGCATTTTCCGCGTACCATAACAGTCGCCGGAAGTATTGCGACGATAGCATTCTTGCCGCCGCTTATCTCAACTTCTCCGTCCAGCCGGCATGGGCCGTTAATGACGATTTTTTTCAAACGCTGCGCCTCCTTTTCTCCCGAAATAATTATATACCGAAATAAAGCATTTTAACGCTAAACACAATAATTAAAAAGTATAACACATCTTTTCGGGAAAATAAAGCCAAAGTTTATAAATTGGATAATAAAGATAAAATGGCTGTATCTCAGCTCGAAAATTGTCAATAAATGTATTGCTGGCAGAAGTTTTTGAACAGATTAGCGACCTGAGCACGTGTCGCGCCGCTTCTGGGTTCAAAGGTGGTCTCTGTCATGCCGTCGATTATACCGTATTTGTAACAGGTGTAAATAGCATCTCTTGCGTAGCTTTGTATGCTGCTGTCGTCATCGAAAACAAAATCATCATCAGCGGGTTGGAAATCAAATCCAAGATATTGCGCATATCTCAGTATCATAACACACATCTGCTGACGTGAAACAGACAGATTTGGTTCAAATGTATCAGGCGTCATGCCGTCGACGACACCGCACTGAACTGCCCACTGTATTGCCGGAGCAAACCACTGGGTCGGCCGTACGTCATCGAATATACTGCCCTCATATAGAGACAGATTTACGTTTGTAAGATTGGCAAGGACTCTGACAAACATTGCGCGGGTCATTTGAGTTGAGGGCTCAAAAGTAGTTTCTGTCACGCCTGCAAACAGCTTTGCGCCGACTGCGTAATCAACAGCCTGAGCATACCAGCGTGTATCTTGTACATCTGTGTAAGCACCGATATTTTCATATGTCTGCATGCCTGATGATTTGGTAAATGCTTTTATGCAGAGCATAGGATTGTAAATTTTATTATTTTCGATAACAGTCTGAGAGTTGAGGATATCACATACATCCTCCAGCGGAGCGAGCTCAGACAGAGATGTGCCTAAAAAGCAGGTGTTCTGCATACAGACGGCATTATCAATTATACGACGGACATCTGACTGAATGGCAAACGGCACCTGATCTGTGTCACTTGCAAGTTCAATAGCGATATAATATTCATTGCCTGACAGCATTGTGGGAGTTACAGGCATTACATAGTAGCCTGCCGTGTCAAAATACTGTTCATGGATCACTTTGTAACTGTCGGGATCGTCAATGTCACCTGAAGTGTTTATATATACTTTTGCGGTAATGCCGGGCATAACAATATATGTTGATACGGCGCTGACCGTCTCATCAGGTCTGTCTGCCACAAATCTAGTCACGCAGAAAACTCCGTCTTGAGAACTTAACGCCAGACTCTGTGACCAGCCCAGCGGATCATACTGATAGATATTGTCATACAGGCTTTCGTCCATTTCGTAGTCAGTCGCGAAAATCTGGTTTGTTATATGTTTATCATAATATGAGACATATACATAGTCTGAGGTATTGTTGTTGTGATAAAGACCCCAGCTATTTTTAACGATAAAGGCACCGTTGCCGTCGGGGGTTTGCTTGAAGTTGCTTGCGCTGTAGTTATCGTCCCAGCCGACTATTGTTACAGCATGATTCGGGGCGTTTTCAATACCATCATAATAATAATTAGTCCTGTCATCAGGCTGATAAATTGTGCTTTGATCATAGAAAAGCGAACTTCCGGCGGCGCCGTACTGCATCACAAGAGATTTTATACTGTCCACAGCGGTGCTGTTATATGTGTTTTGACTGTTGATACCGAATTCATACATCGGTACGCTGACAAGTCTGCCGTAGCGCTCCAGCTGGTCCGGATTTACCGTGCGCTCCTGATTAGTGGTAAACGGTTCATCCTGTTCCAGCACGCTTCCACCGCGTGCCAGATAGGCTGTGGACATGAGCTCGTTTCCGGAGGAGTTCGGATTTCTCATGTATCCATACAACGGATTTGTTATATTTGATGTTTCAAACTTCATTGCCTCTTCAGACAAGTCATATTTTTCACCGTATTTTTTTGCGAGATTGACCTCGATAAGCTCATTGTGAGTAAATGCCCAGCATACATCTGTGCTTTCCTGGTTGTCAACGCCTGAGGTATAGCCCAGATCCTTTGAGCTGTAATATGCCGGAAAAGAATTCAGTCCTTTATTGGCCGCAGCTGTTTTGGGAGTGATTGCCTGAGCGGGAAGAACAGTATAATTCGAAGCGTCGATATTAACACTGTTATCCGAAATAAAATCACTGATGCCTAAGGCAAATCCGTAACTGCAGAGAGCATTTAAAAGCAGTACGGATATAAGGATCACACAAGTTGCTCTTTTTTTCATACGATGGTCAATTCTCCTTCTGTTTTCAATGTTAAAAATTTTTGCTGGCGCAGCGCTTCATAAGCAATGATTGCAACTGAATTGGAAAGATTCAGCGAGCGTGCCTCATTTATCATAGGTATTCTTATGCACCTGTCGTAGTTATCTTTAAGCAACTGCTCGTCAAGACCCTTGGTTTCTTTTCCGAACACGAGAAACAGATCGTCTTTGGTCAAGTCCGCGTCAGAGTAGATTTTTTTACCTTTGGTTGAGCAGTAATAAAAATCACCGCTGACAGAGCCGGAAAATTCGCTGTAATTTTCGTACACCTTAAGATCAAGATATTTCCAGTAATCCAGCCCTGCTCTTTTAACTGAGCGTTCGGAGATATCAAAGCCGATAGGTTTTACTATATGAAGTTTAATTCCCGTTGCCGCGCATGTACGCGCTATGTTTCCTGTATTCTGGGGTATCTGCGGTTCGACAAGTACTATATTTATCATATGATTACCTTTAGATAAAATATTATATATATTTTAACAGACTATAATTAGAAATTCAATAGAAGTATATAAAGCGGATAAAATTAACAAAATAGTTGAAATGTCAAAAATCCCGGAACACCGAATAATAGTTCCGGGAGAGAGTAGACAAAAGATGTCACAGCCCAAGTATCGAATTAGTGAACCAAAAATATATCAGCAGAGACAGTGCGTCAACAATAGTAGTTATAAAAGGACTGGCCATGACCGCCGGGTCAAAGCCTGCTTTTTTTGCGAGCAGCGGCAGAGCGCAGCCGACGATTTTAGAAATAATCACAGTCACAAACAAAGTCAAGCTTATTACCAGAGCGATAAGAAAAGTTATTTCTTTGCCCATTATAAGTTTATCGACAATAAATACCTTTGCAAAAGCTGTAGCACCAAGAGCCAATCCGCACATCATGGCGACACATGATTCTTTAAATATGACTCTGAATATATCTTTGAATTCCACATCACCCAGAGCTATTGCACGTGTTACAGTTACAGAAGATTGGCTTCCTGAGTTGCCGCCTGTATCCATAAGCATTGGAATAAAAGCAGTCAATATAGGCAGAGCGCTTAATGAACTTTCAAACTGTGATATTATTATACCTGTAAATGTCGCTGAGATCATCAACAGTAAAAGCCAGGGAATACGTTTTGAAAACGTCTGAACGGCGGAAATTTTGAAATAGGGTTTGTCGGACGGAGTGATTGCTGCCATTTTTTCAATATCTTCTGTAGCTTCCTGTTGAAGCACGTCAATGGCGTCATCTACTGTTACTATACCTACGAGTCTGTTTTCGATATCGGTAACAGGCAGTTCAGTAAGGTCATATTTTTCAAATATGAGCGCTGCATTTTCTTTGTCGTCAAGAGTGTTTACGGAAATTATGGAGCAGGTATTCATTATGTTTTCGATAAGCTGGTCACCCTCAGCAAACAAAAGTGCGCGTATCGTTACAACCCCTATCAAATGCCGCTGGTTGTCAATGACATACAGTGTGTTTACAGTTTCTTTGTCAAAGCCCGTAGCGCGTATATGGGCTATTGCGTGAGATACAGACATTGTAGCGCGAAGTGAGATATACTCAGTATTCATTATGCTTCCCGCACTGTCGTCGGGATAACGCAGAATTTCATTTATCATTTTGCGCATATCCGGAGAGGCATGACGCAAAATACGTCTGACGACATTTGCCGGCATTTCATCTACCAGATCTGCAGCGTCGTCAACGTACAGTTCATCAATGACATCAGAAAGCTCACTGTCGGAAAAGCTTTTTATAAGTTCTTGTTTTATGTCATCGCCAAGTTCCACAAAGACTTCAGCGGCAAGCTCTTTTGGCAAAAGCCTGAACAGAACAGGACGTTTGTCTGCGGGTATAACCCTGTCGAAAATCGTCGCGACATCAAAAGCGTTCATAACGCTCAGGACTTCACGCAGCGCCTTATATTTTTTGTCTTGTGTAAGTTTGAGAATAGTGTTCTCAAGAGTCGTTTTTTCCATATAAAATAAGCCCCCTTAAGTAAAATAAGAGGTACCTTAATATCGGATGCTGAAAAGCGCACAAAATACAGCGCAGAAAATCAATGCGCCAAATATAAATGTGCAAGCTATGCGTATCCGTGCGGCAAAAACAGCAAACACCTGTTTCTGCCGTGTTGTCGAGGTACCGTCACGCCTGAAGCGTCCACTGTTTTCACCTGCCTTTATATATGATATTATTATTCTAATATTTTACCTTAAATATGTCAACGCATAAAAAATTTTTTTGATTATTGCTAAAATTTACTTATCATAAAACAGAATGTTTTGGTGAATATAATACCGAAGGATAAATAAAATCCTTCGTTTTGGAATCGGGAAAGGAATCGGCAGCTGTAAAGGCTGGTCAGTAACGGTTGCGTATGCAGAGAGTGAGTGCCGGTCCGAAAGCTTGTACGGACTTATTTCGGTTTCAAAAAAGAGGGGAGATTGTTATGAAAAAACATTTGCCTTATGATTGCAGCGATGACAGAGAGCTGTTTGATGACAGCTTTCACGCGGCGTCTATGTCTGAGTGTACCGGGCTTATCCCCACCGCGCCTGTCAGTCAGAGCGAGGTGTATTCGTACAGTCAAATTTATGACATACCGCTGCCAAATTACAGAAATGACCGGAGAGTAACTATGAACAACAATCAGCGTAACAACATGAACAACAACCAGAAAAACAATCAGAAAAACAATCAGAACACAAATCAGAACACAAATCAGAAAAACAACCAGAACACAAACGATCGCAATCAGAACTCAAATCAGAAGAACAAAGAGTATAACGATTAATTCTCCCTTGAAAAATCCCCCAATTACGGGGGATTTTTATTTTTGCCGAGTTGACACGGACATCACAGAGGTATATAATTTCTGTGAGAAAGGAGTCATTGTCATGGAATTTAATGATGTAATAAAATCACGCTGGTCTGTGCGGCGATCCTGGCGGTGGAGCTGCTCTGGATGGGCGTATTCTTCGCCCGGCAGGATG
>CALXGU010000019.1 GCA_944387905.1 uncultured Clostridia bacterium | reverse complement strand
CAAGCAGTTCAACCAGCCGTTTCCAGTCGATAAGCCCTGTTCCCGGCAGTGCATGCCTCTCATCTTTGAAATCATAATCAGAAATATGTATTGTGACAAGCCTGTCTGAGAACTTTTCAATAAATGCCTCATGGCTGTCGCACAGCAGATGATTTACATCAAAACAGAATCTGAGCCTTTTGTCACTGTCGAGCACTTCACGCATCTCATCGCTGTCTCTGCAAAGGCAGCTCCTGGGCAGATTCTCGACTGCAAGAGTCAAACCCAGACTTTCTGCTCTGTCTGAAAGAACATACAGACTTTCAGTACAGAACTTGAGACACTCAAATCTGTCATGCGGTTCGATAGGCTCAGAGCTCGGGTGTATTACCGCTGTATGCGCGCCCAGCTTTGCCGCTTTTTCCAGATATCCCAGCTGCATACTCACAGTATCCCTGCGTTTTTGCGCGTCTTTATGAGCAATGCTCAAATCGCGGGAAAACGGCAGATGAAGCGACCATATACCCACTCCCGTGCGATCACTCTGTCTTTTTATATCCTCCCAGTCTACATGCTCATAATCCTTCAATGCAGGCGATATTTCAACAAGCTCTATTCCGTTTTTTCTGTATTCATCAAACGCCTGTGCGTCAAAAATCTTACAGGACAGCGCCGTCTTCCAGTTTTTATAATCTTTCATATTATCCCTCCTTTTTTCATAATAATAACATCATAAAATTTTTTTATCAACAAAATCTACTATGCATTTTAAATAAATTTAAGTTTAAATAATTGTATAATATGTATAAATGATTATTTGAATTTTGAATTTTTATTGACTTGTTTCATATTAATATATAATATATTAATATGATTTTGTCCCAAATAAAATCAAACTATTTCAGGAGAGGTGAAAATTATGAAGCGATTTCTATCGGCGTTTTTAAGTGCATGCATTATGCTGTCACTTATAAGTACGAGCAATTTTTCTTTTGCCGTGCCCGCCGAAAACCCGCTGGAAGGCACAGAATATGCTGACATGTTTGACAATACATCAGATGTATACGCAAATACTCTGATCGTCAATCAGCAATGGCAGACAGGTTCCGCTGTAGAGGGACAGACTGAGCTACAGTTTGAATTCAACGGTATCACTGTAACAGAAACATACGATGCAGACCGTCATTTTTCAAGCTACGCGGCGGCATCAAACGCCTGGGAGCAGAGATATACGGAAAACGGAACACTGAAAGCTGAAATCGCGCTTGCAGTTCCAAATATAATTCTGGCTGCGGGCACATATTCGTCAGACATAACTGTTAGATTCAGCGCAAATATATACGGCGCTAAAGCTGGCATCACCCCAAATGACCCGGAATTTGATACAACCGAGGCGTTGCCTGACGACGCTTGGAACGCCAATGCACAAAGACCCGGTAATGAAGGCGAAACAATAATTTCCGGCAAGATATTCAGAAGCAATATAAACGGCGGATCGGAATCTGACACAAAATACGAATCGGCGCTTATTCAGGCGCAGGTGGACAGCTATGTTTTAAACATAGACGGTGTCAAATTCACAGGCTCTACCGCCATACTCTCAAACGATCTGGCATATAACACCGTAGGATCGACAAAAACAAACACCATAAACGTGTACAACTCTATATTTGAAGGCGTAAACTACGGCCTTAGCGCCGACGGTGACGCAAGCAGAAATTTCAACGACTATAATCTGTACGATATCCGCGTAACAGGGCTTAAGTCAGACAGCAACGGCAGTTTCATACGCAAGTATCCCAGAAACGTGACCGTTGAAAGAATGAACTTTGAACAGAATGCCGGCGCATTCTATATCGGCGGTACGGCCTCAAACACCAACGACCTGTGGTGGACCAACTGCGGAGGCCAGCGCGGAGTATCCTTCACTGTTAAAAACTCACGTTTTGCGGATAACAGCGCATACAGTATAATCCATTCCAACGATAACTGTTATCTGCCATCTCTGAATTTTACCTTTGAAAAGAATATATTTAAAAATGCAGCAACAGGCAAATACGGAATATTCAGAATAGATACGTTTTCCGGAAGCGGATATCCTGTTGCCCAGCTCGACTTCAGCAATAATATATTCTACGGGACAGCTGATAAAGAATATAATACTTTATTCAACGGCAATGTCAACTATCAAAAAGCGGCATTTGATATCCGGTTCAATTATAACCGTGTGATCGGATACAAATCCATGCTGATGAATATAACCTCAGCTATGGACACCTGGCTTGCCGGCTGTAATTGGGACTACAACAACAACTACTTTGCCGACTCATTCACGTCCGCTGACGATGAACTGGGCAAAAAGCCGGTATACATCACAAACACCGCGACTGTAGACCCGGCAGATCTGAACACGGTTGAATACTTCTTTGATTACAACATGACGATAGGCAACGGCAATCTCAAGATTACCGGCGCCAGTTTTCAGGATCAGGTCAAGTTTTTCTCGATCAATAATAAAACAATGACTGTAACCGCGATGATGGAAGAGGGCACGGTCATAGAAAATCCGACGTTTACCGCAAGCAGCGAAATCGCGCAGGTGGAATTCTGGGCAAATCCGGACTTTACCCAGCCCGTAACATCTATAAGTTATGACGATCTTGCGGAAGACGGCAAAAAAACATACTACCTTAATTTGACATATAAAGAAATTTCCGTCACATATACGGTAGTCTTTTCCGCGCTCGGCAATACTCTGGTATTTGCGGATAAGTTTACCGACCCGCACGGTGTCATAGAAAACACCGCCGCGCTATACATTGCCGACGAGGGCTACGCTTCCGGCTCGGAAGTCGTGGCGATGTGGCAGAACCAGCTGTATTCGTTCGTGGCGGGCGTCAACGCATTCTCAAGCGTGGAAGAGGCGCGCACGGCAGGTATAACTCAGCTTATTCTCCCGGGCGGCGATTATGAGCTTATTAATATAAACGGCTCGATCGAAATGTACGGCGAGGGCTATGCGTATAACCCCAACTCTATACCCGAGGAGCGCACCGAGGACTGGACTCTGTCCGAGGAATGGGAGACACTGAGTATCGCAAACGTAGCGGGCTTCGTGGTCGACGCATCCGCAACACCGTCCGATGAAACCGGCACATCCATTACCGTAAAAGGTATAAACCTGACCGGAAGATTTATCGACGACAGACGTCAGATCTCACAATACAAGACCTCCGTTCTGCTGGAAAACAATATCCTCGGCTTCAACCAGGCAGTGAGCGGTGTTACATATGTCTTCGCTCTCAACAACGCTAACGCCATGAGCACTGACAACTCAGTGGTCAATATCGATGAGTTTACCATCAGAAACTCACGCTATGAATACGAAAACAACAGTACTTCTCTTCGCTTTTTCGCCGAGATCTGCCCCGCATATGTCACGCTTGACGGCGTCTATTTCGGAGACGGATTCATAACCGTAGGATATCCGAAATGGAAAAACTGCGTAGAGGACGGAACGCTGAATGTTTCAAACTGCTATTTCAGAAACTATTCACGATCCAAGGATATGGTCGTAGCATTGTGCGGTCATGCCGACCAGTGCGACAGCACATCCAAAAATACACGCGCCGTATTCAGCAACAATGTACTTATTGACTGCTTCAATACAACCTATAACGCAAACTCAAATACGGCAATAAACATCTTCCCCGGCGCATTCAAATCAACAGAGATAACAGACAATACCTTTATTGACACCAACAACTATCTGGGCCATGTCATAAAAGTGCAGTCTTCTACATACAGCAACAACAGCTCGGACTTTTCCGACAGGATAGTATTCACCGGCAACCGTATCATCGGCCTTACTTCATTTATCATAGTAAACAGCTCCACAACCTCTCTTGATGAGTGTGACGGCAACTACTATGCGCGCTATACCGATGATTACGCTCAGGCATACGGCAACAACGGTCTGCACGGGATCCTTGAGGGCTCCGACTGCTACCTTGATTTCCAAAAGACGACTCTTGCCTCTGAAATGGATATGGTGATAGACCGCAAACTCTCAATGGTCAATAACGATACACGCCAGGCATCCATTGTTATTGCGCAGGACGAAATATATGTTCCGATAATCAAGTCATCAAACGGCAGATACACATATCACCTGTTTGACGATGAAAGCTGCAGCTCATCTGTGGGAACGCTTACAAAGGACATTGTCGGTGACGGACGTATGTTCTGGGCAAAGGCAGTATCTAAGACAGGCGTTGCCAATGTTTATCAGGTATATGTAACTGTCGGAGACCTTGACGCTCTTACACCCGATACAGTGGGCAGCTCTCAGATAGAAAGCCCGTATCTGTTCGATCTTGATACGGTGGATATGCCCAACGGAACAATATTAACTCATACATGGCAGGGACAGCCGTACGTATTTACGGCAGGCGTCAACGCGTTCGCGTCCGTCTCTCAGATAATAAATTATCATGAGCAGAGCGGCAAAGAGGGCACGCCTAACGTCATTCTTCCCGCGGGAATTTACACAGACGAGATCGTAGTCACCAAAACCGTCAATATTTACGGCGAGAACAGCGACAGCACCGTGCTTGCCGATGAGCCGCGTACTGACGGCACTGTAAAAATAGCATGCGTAGGCGATTCCATCACAGAGGGTATAGGAATCGACGCGAGCCTGCGTCCGACATCGGCGTATCCCGCTCAGCTCCAGACAATCCTTGATAATACCTACGGTCAGGGCAAGTACGAGGTCGGCAACTTCGGCTGGGGCGGCTCGACTATAAACGTACAGACAAACCGCGAGACCCAAAGCTATACATACTGGACGTACATATATTCGGTACAGTATTACAAATCACTCGACTTCAACCCTGATATAGTTGTTATAATGATGGGACACAACGCGACCCACGCACAGTTCTACACGACAGCGGAACTGTACAAAGAGCAGTATCAGGCGCTTATTGACAGCTATGAGGCGCTTCCGTCACATCCGACAGTGGTAGTGACAGGCTGTACCTCGCGTACCGCGTCTATACGCCGTGACTGGCTTACAGAGACCATTATCCCGATGCAAAAAGAAATCGCCCGGGATAACGGACTTATCTATATCGATATGTTCACTCCCACAAACGGCAAAGAAGGCGATAAATCGCTCTTTACCGACGGACTGCACTGCACAGTCGCAGGATACAATATGCTGGCAAGCCTGATAGCAGACGGAATGTCACCGCTGCTCACTTCACAGAGACAGGCTCAGACATCAGATATAACAATAGATGCCCAGCAGCAGACACAGCAGCAGGAAAAGATAAAAGTCGCGTGTGTCGGCGACAGCCTCACATACGGCGACAAGGCTTACAAGGGCTACCCTGTATATCTGCAGGAAATGCTCGGCGACCGCTATGAAGTGCGCAACTTCGGCGAATGCGGAGCTATCGCCTGCGACACCTCGACCTTTACAAGCGGCACGAACTGGTGCTATAAAAACTACGAGAGATATACCCAGTCAAAGGCATGGCAGCCGGATATCGTCATTATGATGCTCGGCTACAACGACGCCGGCGGACACCTGACAGACTTCCACAGTGTAAACTGGTCGGGCGGCGCTGACAGCACCGCGGCCGCGGAGTTTGAAAAGGACTATAAGGCGCTTGTCCGGGAATATATCGATCTGGGCGCACAGGTATACATTGCAAATACCCCATGCTCCAACAACGCCTCAGATAAAAATAACACCTCGACTCAGTTCAACTATATCTGCCCGATTATCGAAAAAGTGGCAAACGAGCTCGATCTTCCGTTTATAGATATCCACTCGCACACCAAACCGTGGAGCGCCGATATGTACTGCGGCACCAACATGAACGGCAATACCGACAACACCCACTTCTCGGCAAAAGGCTATGAAGCTGTCGCGTCCTTCATGTTCGAGGAAATATTCTCTGTATTTGCCGACAGCTATTATGATCCTTACGGCGAAATAACCAAAGACGCCATGGTAGTTGACTACAATCTGCCTGTACATGAACAGAACGATATCGTATCCTATTCATGGGAGGGCAAAAACTATCAGTTTACATGGGGACAGAACGCGTTTGACAGCATCGATGCCGCTATAGAAAAGGCAAACGAGCTGGGCAGGACAACAGTCCAGGCTCTGCTTGTCGAAAACGGCACAGTGACATCATGGGAGGGCGACTTTACAATAACCGCCGACACGACTGATATAACCTCCATCGAGGTATTCGGTCAGAACAGACGCTTTGACCCCAACGACAAATCGGCGGCAAGCTCAGACCCGACCGCTGACTGGACACTCAATCCCGACTGGGATATGTACTCCAAAAACGGCGGTACATCCGCTGTCAACAGGATCACCATCAACTGCAACGATGACAACAACAACGTGATAACAAGCGGTATACTGAAATTCAAAGGCATAACGATGAGAAACATCGTATGGAATTCAGAGCGTATAATCACATCCGCTGACGATCCGCGCAATCTTGAGCTTATATTTGAAAATGTACTCGTTGATTTTACCGCCGCAAGCGGTTCGGGCGGATACCTGTTCAACCTCAACTCCCCGCGTTCGGGTTCATCCAACACAACAATGCCCATCAACGACTCGATTACGCTTAAAAACTTCCGTGTGGAAAAATTCCTGTACAAGAGCGGCAAAAACAGGATATTTGTCACCTACGGTCCAAACAACGTGATAATCGACGGATTTTACTACGACGGAGAAAAGAATGAACTTGACGGCACAAAATACCCGCTCGGACAGTTCGGCTGGATACAGACAGCTCCCGCCGCCAAGAGCTCAGAAGTCCTTATTCTCAACTCCAACTTCAGAAACGACAATGTCACATTCAATACCGCGCCTATAAACAACGCTGTTGTCGCAAGCGGTATCCCGACAGACTATCAGATAAGAAACAACGTATTCTATAACGTAAGCGGAGCTATCACCACATTCCCCAAATACTACAGCTCATTTACTGTAGAAAACAACTTCTTTATCCAGCCTGACGGATCAAAGAGCTTTGTCTCAAACAACGCATCGCACACCGACGCGGCTGTAAACTATGTCGACACCATCGGATACAGCGTTAAGAACAACACATTTGTTCTGGCGGATCTTTCAAAGTACTCAGGTCTTACGCTCAACAGCGTGACAGCTCCGGCTGCTGACTTTACCGGTTCTTATATCGCTCAGTACACAGACGATTATCAAAACGGTATAGCAGGGACCGAGCCCACGATCGGCAAAAACGATTACTTCTATATCGACTTTATAAGATCTGTATCATCAAACGACTTTGAAATCGTATCACTCGGTGCCCAGCAGTATGCCGACAGCATTGAGATAGGCTCAGACCTGATCACTCTGACAGCTACCGGCGGTCAGGAAATAACAGACATGAGCGTTGTCTGCAAAGGCAAGAATATAGAGACAAAAGTATTTTCGGATGAACAGCTTACGATACCTGCCGAAAGCTTTATACTTCCCGCAGATGAGATCAGCAAAACATACTGGATCAAGCTCAGCTACGGTGAATATTCCAAGGTATACACACTGGAATTCATGCTCGATCAGGCGCCTATGTTCGCAGACAGCTTCACCGATGAAAACGGTATCATAAACAATACCGCCATAGCACTGATCCCGTCAGCCGCAGACAGTGAAAACGGTGATCTTATCAACGCACGCTGGAACGGCAGTCTGTATATGTTCACCTACGGCGAAAACGCGTTTGCCACAATGGAACAGATCTACGAGGCGTTCCCGGATCAAAAGCTCCAGATCATCATGCCGGCCGGCAATTACACATCGGCTATCAATGTATACGGATCATGGGAGATTTACGGTCAGGGCTATGCCTATGATCCCAATGACAAATCAGATCAGGTCTGGACGCTAAGCGACGACTGGAGCAAAAACGGTCAGACCGTGATACAGAACGCAAACTTCGTGATAGCAAAAGAGGCTACGCCTCAGACCGAACAGGGAACGCAGATAGTCGTTTCGGGTATAAAGTTTACAAGATACATCAATGACGCGCAGCGTGAGCTGAGTCCGTACAAAACGACAGTTACATTCAAGAATAATGTATACGACCGCACATACCTTACGGGCTCATCTCGTGAATTTGACTTCAGAAACCAGAACAACACCTGCCAGGACGAGAGCTTTACAAATATTGATGAACTGAACATCATCAACTTCCATTACATCAATTCCAATCCGTCCTCAGACCATGCTCTGATGCAGGAACTCACCGCTCCGTTCACGACAATAGACGGACTGTGCATGAGCGCAAGCTCTACCACTTTGGGATATCCTAAAGTTACCAAGGCTGCAAAAGAGACCTCTTACACACTCAAAAACAGCTTCTTCAAGGATATTTCCGAGGGCAGCGCAAGATTTGCATTTATAGCTTCATTCAGCGGCCATGACCAGAATGTAGCGAGCGCAGACCGCGAAAACTTTGCTTCCGTGCTGAATATAGAGAACAATATATTCATGAACTGCGGAAACGAATCAACCGGCGGCGATACTCAGCGCTATGTAATCCAGGTATTCCCGCAGGCATATAACGATATCAATATCACAGGCAACGATGTCATCTCTACTTCAGACGGAGATTACAGGTTTGTCGACTGGGCAAGCATATCATACTGCCAGAACAGCAGGGATTATACCGACAATATCAGCTTTACTCAGAACAGACTTATAGGAACTATGCCGTCTGTAATCGTAAACGATATGACAGATATCGATCTTTCGGCAAACTATTTTGCAAAATATACTTCCGATTACAGTACAAAAGCCTTGGGCGACATGCCTGCTGACACAGACGCCGACTACTGTCTTGACTATGCAAGAACAGTAAAGCTCAGCGATCTGGAGCCTGACGATGCCGCAGGACTTGCCGGCATGACTGTTTTGAGAGAGACCAAGACGATCTTCGGTTATACTACTCAGGATACGGCAGTGCCCGGCTTTGAGGGTGACGCTCAGTACTCACTCTACAGCGACAGCAGCTGTACTCAGCCTCTGGCTGCTATTACGGTCAATGCGAACGAAGCTTCAAAAGCATACGTAAAGGCAGTAAAAGACGGTATAAGCGCAGTTTATACCCTGTATGTAATGGGTATAGAAAATGAATCCGATATCCTGTCGGCTGTCGATCCTCAGGAGATCGAAGGTATCGAAAACCCGGCGGTATATTATCCGACACTTTACGGCGCGCCTGACGGCATTGTAGTATATGCAAAATATAACGGCAGCGTTTACGGCTTTACTACAGGAAAGAGCGTTGTAAGCAATGCTCCGACAATGGCGACTGTAAAGAATGAAATAATCCTGCCGGACAATGTGACCCGGTTCAATGAGACTCTGATAGCGGGAGTTTCTGTTCACAGCGCGTCATCAGCCGTGCTTGAAGGAGTCACGACAAGAAAGATGAACATAGCATGCGTCGGAGACTCGATAACACAGGGCGTAGGCGCTGATTCATCCACAGCGTATCCGACTCAGCTGCAGTCTATTCTGGGAACAGACATGTTTACAGTCAGGAACTTCGGAAAGAGTGCCGCGACAGTTCAGATAATAGGCGGAAGCGCGGAACGCGGATATACCGAGTTCGCAAAAACCGAATACCAGGCAAGCCTTGCATTCAATCCGGATGTTGTGATATTTGCCCTGGGTACAAATGACGTGTACGCAGCACGCTGGGATTCAAATGACGATTACGCCAATGAATATATCCAGCTGATAAGAACATATCAGGATCTGCCTTCCAAGCCTGCGATATATATCACAACCGCTCTTAAGCGCGCCGATAATCTTATGATGAACGAGCGCGTTGAGCAGAACCTTATACAGCTTCAGGAATATGTCGCAAGAGCGGTCGGTGCGAAAGTGATAGACACTTATGAGCATATGGCTCCGTATCTTGACGGTACGACCGTATACTTTGGCGACAAACTGCACCCGACGCCTGCAGGCTACAGCATAATGGCACAATTTATTGCCGATGAGATGCTGCAGGATATAAACAATCAGGCTTTGTATAAATTCGATTCAATGGTTGTCAGCGGCAGAATGGAATCAGAAATCACTGCTGCTCATATAAGCCTTGAAAACTGCAATATTCTCCTTACAGATGCTGAGAAATGCTCAATTGACGCCCAAAGCATAAATACTCTTGATATCATAGACTGCACATTTACCGATGAGTATTCAACCTTTGATTATGTGGATACTCAGAGACTTCTTGATTTCGGCGGCGACAGCTTTGTGCTTGCAGACTCGCTGCGCGGCGGAAACGTTATGGACGGTTATGTCATTTCAGACAGCACCAGCCTGTACGCGAGAAAGAACTTAGCAAAGTTTGTGCTTATCAATACAGACATAGAACAAAAAGATACTCAGATCTCTGATCTGGGCAGCCTGCTGCTGGACAGCGGCGATTACAGCCTCGGCTGGTACGGACTGTTTGATATGAACAGCTATGACATAACAAATATGGACAGTATAGTCAAAGTCGGTGCGGTATCGGCCGATAACCTTGCCGAAATCTCAATACTTCTGTCAGAGCTTGCAGATGCAGTCGAAGCTCCGGGTGCGTTTGAGGGTCTTGACAGCGAAAGCGATTCGGGACAGATCTCAACTGCCGAGTCTTCTGTATACTGGAACGACGACGAGCAGAAGTTCTGCACAAGATATACTGTTACCGCCTCTGCTGACAGCACAAGATATACAGCCATGTGGATAGTATATACCGACAGCAGCGGAAATGAAATTTTATCATACAGTATGCCTGACGCTGTTACAGCAAAATAAATCTGCAAAAAAGACCGCGGTTTTAAACCGCGGTCTTTTTATTTTCGACTTGATAGCTGTCTTTATTTAATGTATAATTAAACAGAGAGGGTGATAAAATGAAAGAACAACAGCTTGTGTCACTTCTTAGACGCACCGGCAGGCATATCTGCTGTGCCGAGTCGTGTACGGGCGGAATGCTGAGCAGCACGCTGATAAATGTGCCGGGCGCTTCGGACGTTATTGATATGGGGTTTGTGACGTATTCCAACAGCTCAAAAATCCGGCTGCTGGGTGTGGACAGCGGCACAATAGACAAGTACGGAGTTGTGAGCGAACAGGTGGCTGAACAGATGGCGCTGGGCGCCGCAAAAGTGTCAGGCGCTCAGGCAGCTGTCGGGATATCGGGTATCGCGGGCCCCGGCGGCAGTGAATTCAAGCCAGAGGGCATGGTCTGCTTCGGATTTTACACAGACGGGAAAATCACATGCGCCACCAGGTATTTCGGAGCTATTGGCCGCACCGCCGTGCGAGAGCGTTCATGTGAATTCGCTGTCGATAAATTGCTGGAATTGCTGTCTGATAAAAATTGACTATTGACAAACAAAAAAACCGTGTTATAATAAGACTCAAAAGGCGATGATAAAGAGGATCGGGCTTTGGCGCTTTCAGAGAACCGGCGGATGGTGTGAGCCGGCAGCAAAAAACCCAATGGTCTATGGCTTTTGAGCCGAGGGTCTGAACACGCTTTTGCGTTTTAGGACCTTCCGTACAGCCGCGTTAAGGCAAAGGGCTTGACAGAGCCTGATGAGCGGCGCTTTTGCGCAAATTGAGTGGTACCGCGGATAAATATTTCCGTCTCAAGGTTGTTTTGACTTTGAGACGGTTTTTTTATAAAATAATTAAAAAGGAGATAAATTTATGCAGAGTATTGAAACCAAATGCGTTCAGGGCGGCTATACACCCGAAAACGGTCAGCCCAGACAAATCCCGATAATCCAGAGCACAACCTTCAAATATGAATCCAGCCGTGAGATGGCAAAGCTGTTTGACCTTGAGGCAAGCGGATATTTCTATTCACGGCTCCAGAATCCGACCTGCGATACAGTCGCGGCAAAGATATGTCAGCTGGAAGGCGGGACTGCCGCCATGCTTACGTCTTCCGGCCAGGCGGCATCGTTCTTTTCGATATTCAATATAGCGCAGGCGGGCGATCATGTCATAAGCTCGTCAAGTATCTATGGCGGCACATTCAATCTCTTTAACGTAACAATGCGCAAAATGGGCATCGAGTTTACATTTGTCTCTCCTTACTGCACAGAGCAAGAGCTGAACGATGCCTTCAGACCGAATACCAAGGCAGTATTCGGAGAGACTGTCGCAAATCCATCACTTATAGTGCTGGATATAGAAAAGTTTGCAAAAGCAGCGCATGATCACGGCTGTCCTCTTATAATAGACAATACATTCGCGACACCTGTCAACTGCAGACCGTTTGAATGGGGCGCCGACATAGTAATTCACTCCACTACAAAATATCTTGACGGACACGGCTCGGCGGTGGGCGGCTGTATTGTCGACTCCGGCAAATTTGACTGGACAAAATATCCGGACAGATATCCGGGGCTCTGCACCCCTGACGAAAGCTATCACGGCGTCACTTATACAGAGCGCTTCGGTCTGGCGGGCGCGTATATAACAAAAGCTACGGCACAGCTTATGCGCGATCTGGGCTCTATACAGTCACCGCAGTCGGCATATCTGCTCAACCTCGGTATAGAGAGCCTGCATCTGCGCATGAAACAGCACTGCAAAAACGCACAGGCAGTCGCCGAGCATCTGCAGGACCATGAAAAAATCGCATGGGTCAAATACTGCGGTCTCAAAACAGACAAAGACTATGAACTGGCACAGAAATATCTGCCCTCAGGCTCCTGCGGCGTTGTAAGTTTCGGCGTAAAAGGCGGAAGAGACGCGGCGGAAAAATTCATGTCGAATCTAAAAATCGTAGCGATAGAAACGCACGTTGCCGACGCTCGCAGCTGCTGTCTGCACCCGGCAAGCGCCACCCACCGTCAGCTGAGCGATGACGAACTGATAGCTGCCGGTGTTACGCCCGATCTTATCAGATTTTCCTGCGGTATAGAAGGAACACAAGATCTAATCGCCGATATCGATCAGGCGCTGAAAAACATATAAAGGAAAAACTGAAATGCCTATTAAAATTCCCGATAAGCTGCCCGCCGTAAAGACTCTTGCGGAAGAAAACATTTTCGTAATGACTCAGACAAGGGCTATTACACAGGATATACGGCCGCTTAAGCTTTTGATCTTAAATCTAATGCCGACCAAAATAGAGACCGAGACACAGCTGTCCCGGCTTCTGGGAAATACTCCGCTCCAGATTGAAATGGAACTGATACATACAAAAAGCCATCAGTCAAAAAATGTATCCGAGGAACATCTGCTGTCTTTTTATAAAACCTTTGATCAGATAAAACACCTGAAATTTGACGGCATGATTATAACGGGTGCACCGGTGGAAAAGCTGGAGTTTGAACAGGTGGATTATTGGCAGGAGCTTTGCGAAATTATGGAATGGTCAAAATCACATGTTCACAGTACCTTTCATATCTGCTGGGGCGCTCAGGCGGCTTTATACTACCACTACGGCATAGGCAAAATCAATCTTGAAAAAAAGCTGTTCGGCGTATATCCGCATATAGTAGAGCATAAAAAATCAATACTGTTCCGCGGTTTTGACGATGTGTTTATGGCGCCGCATTCAAGACATACAACAGTTGCCAGAGCGGATATAGAAAAAGAGCCTCGGCTCAAGATACTCGCCTCTTCTCAGACGGCGGGAGTCTACGCCGTAAAAAACAGCAGCAGCAGTCAGATCTTTGTATTCGGACATTCCGAATATGATGCAGACACCCTAAAACGCGAATATCTGCGTGATAAAAACGCAGGCCTTGATATCGATGTACCGGAAAACTATTTCCCCGATAACGACGACACAAAGCCTCCGCTTGTCAGCTGGAAGGCTCACGCCAACCTTCTTTTTTACAACTGGCTTAATTATTTTGTATATCAGACCACCCCTTATGATATTACAAAAATAAAGAGATAATATAAACTCAGGGTATATTTTATTTTAAAATATACCCTGAGTTTTATTATTTTCCTTTTGAGCACTTCTGCACATCGATAGCCAATACCGCCATAAGCACTTCCAGCGCATTGTCGGGATTATATACATCGATCACATA
Organism: uncultured Clostridia bacterium; assembly: GCA_944387905.1. GTDB lineage: Bacteria > Bacillota > Clostridia > Oscillospirales > QAKW01 > RGIG9041. Next base: position 515 of record CALXGU010000019.1, on the reverse strand, counting down.
TTGGTCAGTGATTTTAAAAAGCTTTTTGCTGACAAACGCTATATGATCGCCTTTTTTATCCACTATAGAATACTCCCACTCCAGCCAGTCACCTGTCATTGACCAGCCGTTGTAATTAAAATCAAATATCGGCTTAAAAATGGTAAACTCTTTTTTGATACAGCCTATGTACTCTCCGCCTATGTAAATATCAAATCCGGGAAGATAAGCAACTGCTTTTTCCCTTAGTGTTGCTACATGCAAAGAATTTCTGTCATACACCTTCAGAATGTGCCCCCAGTCCAGTTTGCTCTTAACGGTATACAAAATATTTGACTGTTCATCATATATATCATAGCGGTCAAGCAATGAGAAAAAGCGTTGTTTAAAATACATGCGCATAGTCTTTCAGTCCTTTCTCATGACTTCATTGTAAACGCGGCTTTTGGGGATTTTTCGGTCCTGAGCAGCAAGCTTTACAGCTTCCTTTTTAGACTGTCCCGTCTTTATATAATAATCAACATGGTCAGAAATAC
>CALXGU010000018.1 GCA_944387905.1 uncultured Clostridia bacterium | reverse complement strand
ACACTGCCGTGGGATTTCATAGACGCGGGAGTCACAAAAAAATATCTGCAAAATGAAGCGCAAAAGGCATACGCCGAAAAGACTACCCGCAACTGCGCCCAGGGCTGCACCGGCTGCGGCGCGTCAAAACTGATGGACGGAGGTAAGTGTGATGAGCGATTTTGTGCCGTTTGACGATGTGCGCGCCGTGTTTGAAAAGACAGGCGCCGCCGTCTATTTCTCTCACCTGGATCTTATACGTACCGTATCCCGCGCACTTCGGCGTTGCGGACTGGATATATGGATGACCGAGGGATTTACGCCGCGCCCGCATCTGGTCTTTACTCCGCCGCTGTCACTGGGATATCAGAGTTTATGCGAAATAATGGACTTTCGCCTGAATAAAGGCGCTTCACTCGACAAAGACGCATTTTTCAGCGCGTTTCCGGCGGCGCTCAAGATCCGCGACCTGTATATTCCGCAGAGAAAACTCAAAGAGATCGCCTTTGCTGGCTACGATATCTCTTTTGCCTGCAGCGCGTCAGGCAATGATATTTCAAGTCTTTTTTCCAAGCCGGTAAACGTGATAAAAAAGACAAAGCGCAGTCAGCAGCTGACTGATATAACAAAATTTATAAAACATCTTGACCTTTCGGAATTTGATGGTATTATTAATATGTCTGTGATATTGAGCTGCTCTGCAGTCGAAAGCCTGAGCCCCTCATATCTGCTGTCAGCAATGACTCAGAACGGTTTTGAGCTGCAAAACGCTGCGATATGCAGAACTGCTTTTTATGACAGTCAATTAAATATTTTTAAGTAGAGGTATCAACATGGAAATTCAGGAATATCTTCATGAGTTGAAATGCACACCCGCAGTCTTTGCTGTCAAGGACTACTATCAGATCATGGTCGCGGCAAGAACGGACTTACTGTTCTGGGTGACGGTAAACGGCGTTGATTATTATGACCACTCCAACGGTATCGTGCGCTCATCCACGCGCATGCACAGAGTCAACGTTCCGATGTCCGAGCTTGACAAGGCAGGAGAATACACAATAAACTACCGCAGAATAATCGACCGCACACCGTATTTTCCGAAAACGGAAGACCCTGTAAGCGCGACTTACAAATTCAAGCCCGTAAATCCTAACGGACCTATAAAGATATATCATCTGTCCGATACCCACGGACACTTTACTTATCCGTCACAGGCGGGAGGATATTTCGGAGATGATATCGACCTGCTGATACTTAACGGAGATATCCCCGATCACAGCGGTGATATAAAAAACTTTGACCTTATCTTTAAGCTGTGCGAAGCGATAACAGGCGGCGGACGTCCATGTGTATTTTCACGCGGAAACCATGATACCCGCGGCTTCTATGCCGAAAACATCGCCGAATACACTCCCACGGAAAACGGACATTCATATTTTACTTTCAGACTCGGCAGGTTATGGGGCATAGTCATGGACTGCGGCGAGGATAAATCCGACGACCATGCAGAATACGGACATACCGTTTCATGCCATCAGTTCAGGCTGGAAGAGACAAAATATCTTGAGGATATAATCAAAAACGCAGATGAAGAGTATAACGCACCCGGCGTTGAATACAGACTCGTAATCGTTCATAACCCGTTTTCATACACTATAAACCCTCCGTTTGATATTGAGCAGCCGCTGTTCAAAAAATGGCTGGATCTTCTGGGCGAAAACGCAAAACCTCAGGCTATGATCTCAGGACACCTGCACAGCACCATGATAAGCGAAAAAGGCGGAGCTCTTGACAGCAAGGGTCAGATCTGTCCCGTGATCGTAGGTTCGCGTGATATACGTGAAGGCAGAAAAATGACAGATTTTATCGGCTGTGCGATAACCCTTGACGGCAGCAAAATGAAAGTGGAGTTTACCGACAAGGAACATAACGCAATAGAATCACATACGCTTGATATAATAAAATAAGAAATCACCGGACAAACAAGGCGGTAAGATAAAAACTTTTATAGGGGGACAGCTTTTGCTGTCCCCCTCTTTGTTTTTTTGAAACGACGCTCCAAACGGAGCGGTGATTTTTTATTTTTTGAAAAGCTGAACCGCTTTTTTCAGGTCTTCTCGTATTGAGATATGCTGAGGACAGAGCGTTTCGCATTTTCCGCATTCAATGCACTTATCCGCCTTGCCCTCAAGCTCAGTATAACGCTTGAGCGCTTTTGACATATCATTATACATTGCGTATTCGTTCATCACCGAGAAATTCGCGGGTATATCCACTCCTGCCGGGCAGGGCATACAGTACCTGCACTTGGTACATGTGTTGAATCTCGAGTTCCTGACAGCAGAGGCGACCTTCTGCACCGTTTCAAGTTCTTCTTTGTCGAAGACCCTGAAATCATCAAAGGTATTTACATTATCAACGACATGCGACATGTCCGACATTCCGCTGAGCACGGTTTTTATCGCGGTATGGCTTGCGACCCAGCCCAGCGCCCACGCCGCGGCAGACCTGCCGTCATGCTCCTCAAACACCGCTTTTATATCATCGCGAAGATTGATAAGCGAACCGCCGCGGATAGGCTCCATCGCTATTACCGATATCCCACGGTCTTCACAGAGCTTGATGCCTTTCAGCCCCGCCTGGTATTCGGTGTCCATATAGTTGAACTGGACCTGACAAAAATCCCAGTCCCGATAGTTGATGATATCCTCAAACACCTCATAGCTGTCATGAAAGCTGAAACCCAGATGACGTATACGTCCCTGTTTTTTCATTTCGTCAAACAGCTCATACAGTCCCAGCTTTTTTATAAGCTCAAATCTGTCACGGCTGAGAGCATGGAACAGATAGAAATCGACATGGTCGGTTTTCAGCTTTTTCAGCTGTTCCTCAAATATCTCCACCGCCTTTTCGCGGCTGTCTACCGCCCACATCGGAAGCTTTGTGGCAAGATAATAGCTGTCGCGCGGAAGCCTTGACAGAAACTCTCCGACAAATTCCTCGCTCTCTCCGTCATGATACGGATATGCGGTGTCAAAGTAGTTTACTCCGTGCTCATACGCATAGCTGAGCATCTGCTCGGCGCGCGGACGGTCTATCTTTGAGTCCTTTACGGGAAATCTCATACACCCGAATCCGAGCAGCGACACCTTGTCTGAGCACATATCCCTTTTTGTCATCATAGAACAATATCACACCCTTCTTTTATTTTATATTCCTTAAAATATTTTGTTTCAAGCGGTATCCACTTGCTTTTAAAAGCCTTGAGCGACTCAGCCGTCTCACGCTTTTCAAGCCTTTGCAGCTGAAGCCGGGGACTCACCGACATAAACACCTTTACGGCATATATACCGGCAAGCGGCGGGCAGAGGCTGTAACAGCCCTCCACTATATAAAATCTGCTTTTTTGCACATGCCGCACGGACGTTATTTTCTGGCATGAGCAGTCAAACACCCCGTAATCGAACTCGGCGTTTTCGGACATAGGCACTGCCGCCTGAGCCGTAAACCGCTCAAGGTCTATATTGAACGGCTCATTTCCAGTGCGGTTTTCTGCGGGTATGAAAAAATCATCGGTATGTATCACCGGCGCGCACAGCTTTGCCGATAGCTTTTCGGCAAGCGTCGTCTTGCCCGACGCGCACATCCCGTCTATCCCGATTATCACAGGCCGCCTTTTGCTGTGCCTTGCAAGCTCTATCACAGATTCTGCCGTCATCATGTCAGCACCACCGATACAAAGTCTCCCAGGCTGTTCCAGGGCGACTGAAGAGTAAAGCCGGTGATGTTTTTATCGCAGTAGATCACGTTTTTTCTGAATACCACAGGAATTATCGGCATGTACTGACAAAACAGATCAAGATATTCCAAAAGCGTAATATCTGCGCGTTCAAACTTGTCAAACGCCGTGTCAAGATCCGCGTTAGAAAACCCGGAATAGTTCATTGCAGCGCCCGTACCGTATAAAAATGTCGGATCCATCGTCCGGGATACGGCGGTCTGGCCAAGATACATGTCGTACTGTCCGCTCTGTATCCGCGCCTCAAAATCAGCCGGCTGCGCCGATTCTATCGATACTGTGACTCCGCACTGCTCAAGGCTCTCTTTTATGCTGCCCGCAACAGCCTCGTTCAAGTCGCTGCCGGAAGATATCAAAAGACTGAAGGAAAGTCCGAAAACGGACGCGGCGTCCGTCTGAAGATCCGAGACGCCAAGACCCTGCATACGGTACCAGTTGGGATTGACAGGATACTCAGCCGCGTCTGCGAATCCGACAAGCGTCTGCGCGGCAAGCCTCTCTCTGTCGAGCGCCGACCATCGTGCCTGCCGAACTGCGGGATCAGCAAGCTTTTCGTTTGCAAAATTCATTCCGATATATATCAAATTGTTGGACGGATAGCTTATTATGGAATAGTCTCTGAGCGATGTAAGAGACAGGCTGCTGCTCTGCGCTGCAAGAATTATATCAAGCTCTCCGGCAGAAAAAAGACTGGTTATATTTTCATCATTTTTTGTTTCGGTAAGATAAATCACGGGTACGTTTGCGCGGCGGTAATAATTATCGTTTACAACGAGCACATCTTTGCCGTTTATCTCGGAAAACACATACGGCCCGCATCCGATACCGCTCTCACCGTTTTTCATGACGGGTATATCCAGCAGCGCGCCGCTTTCAGCGACACTGTCCTTTAATACGCATACAAAAGTCAGATCATCCTGCGCATAATAGCGTTCAAAAAGGTCTGTCTGACGGTTATAGGGCGACGTACTGCTTTTCTCGGCGGCGGCAAAGCTTTTGACCACATCTGATGCCGTGACGGGTGTTCCGTCGGAAAACACTATGTCGCTTCTGAGCGTGACCGTGACGGTGAGTCCGTCCTGAGCATAGCTTTGCGCGAGCACACAGTAAGGCTTAAAGTTCCCGTCGGTGCGTATCAGCGGACTGTATACCAGTTTCAGCAGCTCGCTGTTGGCATAGCAGTCGGTCGTGACGGGATTGGTGTCCATATCCTCGTAGTACAGCGCAGACATCTCAGTCTTTTTGACGTCTGTCTCAGTCTCCGTCTCCTGCTCGTTCTGACCGTAGGCGCCCAGCACCGAAGACTGCGGGTCTATTACAGCCTCACAGCCCGGCAGGCAGAGCAGTAAAGATATTATCAGTATAAAAGCGGTTGTTTTTTTCATATCTGTATCATTGCGGCCATATTGCCGCGCTTTCCTTTTGTCGCTCTGTGTGAATAGTACAGCTCACTGTTATGGCAGGTACACTGCCCGCTGACATGTATATTTTCAGGCCTCAGCCCGGCGCTTATAAGCACAAACCGGTTTGCCGCGCCCATATCAAGCATATATTTGCCGCCGTGCGCAGGCGCAAAAAAACCGCGCATCAGCTCAGAGCGCGCCGCGAACGCGTCATATACGTCACTGCCCACCTCATAGCAGCACGGGCCGATGCACGGACCTACTGCCGCTATCAGGTCCTCAGGTCTGCTGCCAAAGCAGGCCTGCATTTTCCTCACGGCAGCGTCGCCGATGCCCAGCGCCGTTGAGCGCCAGCCGGAATGCACGCATGCCGCCGCGCGTCTTACGGGGTCTGCGATAATTATCGGCACGCAGTCCGCCACAAACGTCACAAGACATATCCCGCTTCGGTCTGTCACTAATCCGTCCGCGGCGGTACGGCTCACAAAAAACCTCAGACCGGTACCCGCATCTGCGGTTTCGACCGGCGTGAAGTTTTCACTTGACTCAGGCTCTGTCACCTGCGCCACGATATCGGTATGCTGCTGATTGGACAGGACCGCAGTCGGTTTTATGCCGACTGCGTCAAAAACACGGCGGTAGTTTTCATACACCGTATTTTTGTCCTCTCTTGAAAAGGACAGGTTGGTATACGCAAGATGTCCCGTACTGATCCCGCCGATACGCGTTGTAAAGCAGTGCCTGCCGAAGCCCGCGCTGTCCAGAGCGCGGCACCTGAGCGTCACAACACCGCCGGTATTGTCAAAATAAAAGCTGTCGGTCATAGTTTTCTCCTTTTTATTATTATATATTACCCGCTGCAATATTTCAATAACATTGACTTTAATTTTAAGCTGTTATATAATTCATGCTGAGGTGACATTATTTTGTTTAAATCCGAACTGCATGTGCACACGTCTCCGGCAAGTAATTGTGCGCATACCGAGCCAGAGGAGACAATAGAGCATTATATAGAACACGGTTATTCGACTGTCGTGATCACAAATCATATGAGCCCGACGCTGTTTGACACGATTGTGCCGCAGGACTGCGACTACCGTCAGGCCGCCGAGATCTACCTTGATGATTACAGACGCGCCAAAAAATATGCAAACGGCAGAATAACGGTGTTGTGCGGTATGGAACTGCGGGTCAGAAAAAATATGAACGATTACCTGATTTACGGTCTGGACGAGCAGTTCATATTGAATATGGGCAACGTCATGGACAAGACTATAAAACAGCTGTATCCGGTATTTAAAAGCTGCGGCGCTCTTGTTTTTCAGGCGCACCCGTTCAGAAACAACATGACCGTTACAGACCCCAAGCTCTTGGACGGCATAGAAGCGGGAAATTTCTGCACGACCCACGACTCAAGAAACGATATCGCCGCGGTCTGGGCGAAAAAATTCGGTATGCTGACAGTCTACGGCTCCGATTATCACAACAGCGACTATATGAGAAACGCCGGAATCCTGACTGACAGACCCATAACCTCAAACTCTCAGCTGATCCGGGTGCTTTCATCTAAACGGTTCAAGGTGACTGACGGCACAGAGGTATTTGATCCGTATTGATTTGATATTGAATGTTTTTTTATTCTATATATAATTTTATAATAACTTTATTCAACAGGGGGAGAAAAATGAAATCCACGGTACTGATTCTTATCGCCATCGGCATATATCTTATCGGTATGCTGATAATCGGCTGGCTTTGTTCCAAAAAGAACAAAAGCACCGACGACTTTTATCTGGGCGGCAGAAAGCTGGGCCCGTTTGTAACGGCAATGAGCGCCGAGGCGTCGGACATGAGCTCATGGCTGCTTATGGGTCTGCCCGGTCTTGCCATGCTGACAGGTCTTGCTCAGCCGACCTGGACTGCGCTGGGTCTTGCGATCGGTACATATCTCAACTGGCTTATTGTCGCCAAGCGCATTCGTATTTATTCCCATAAAATCAACGCCATTACCATTCCCGAATTTTTCTCAAAGCGCTACAAAGACGATAAGCACATTATAAGTCTTATAGCCGCGCTTATCATTATAATTTTCTTTGTTCCGTACACCGCCTCGGGATTTGCAGCGTGCGGAAAGCTGTTTTCCACGTTTCTGGGGATTGATTATCTCACTGCCATGACAGTCTGCGCGGTCATCATCTGTCTGTATTGCGTCATGGGCGGATTTCTTGCGGCAAGCACGACCGACTTTGTGCAATCGATAGTGATGACGCTGGCGCTTATTGTGGTGATAGGCTTCGGCGAGGCAACCGGCAGCGCACAAAACGCGGCGTTCGGTTTTGACGGTATTATAGAAAGCGTCAGGGCTCTGCCCGGATATCTGTCGCTGAACTCGTACTACGACGCGTCCAGCGGTACTGCGGTGCCGTTCGGGATTCTGCCGATAGCTTCGCTGCTCGCATGGGGTCTGGGGTATTTCGGCATGCCGCATATACTGCTCAGATTCATGGCTATAGAGGACGCGAAAAAACTTAAGACCTCAAGACGCGTCGCTACTGTCTGGGTCATCATCTCAATGGGTATAGCCGTGCTTATCGGCATCACCGGCTACGCGCTTGTACAGGCAGCTGTCATCAATGACCCCGCCGATATCAACAAAGAGACGGTCATAATCGAAATAGCTCAGACAATAAGCAAATACGGATATATCTTCGCGCTCAGTGCCGGAGTCATTTTGGCAGGCATTCTCGCGGCTACTATGTCTACCGCCGACTCTCAGCTGCTGACCGCTGCGAGCGGAGTTACAAACGATATCTGCGAAAACTTCTTTTCCGTCAAGCTTTCCAACAAAAAATCCATGCTCATCGCCCGTCTTTCGGTAATTGGCATAACAGTACTTGCGATACTGTTCGCAAGAGACCCGGATTCTTCTGTGTTCAAAGTCGTTTCCTTCGCGTGGGCGGGCTTCGGCGCGTCGTTCGGACCGGTGATGCTGGCGGCTCTGTTCTGGAAGCGCTCCACAAAGTGGGGAGCACTTGCGGGCATGCTCTCAGGCGGAGCTATGGTCTTCATTTGGAAATACGGCATCTCAAAACTCGGCGGAGTATTTGCGATCTATGAGCTGCTGCCGGCGTTCCTGGTCGGTCTTATAGTACTTATCGCTGTCAGTCTTTTGACGAAAAAGCCTGACAAACAGATACTGGACGAATTTGATCAGACTGTAGCCGAATGCAGAGCTAAAAAATAATTTCTTAAATCTATCTCTTTGATTTCAATTAAAAAACAGACATGATTACATGTCTGTTTTTTTGATTTTAAAGTCATTTTTGCAGGAAAAATACCGATAAAATTCAATTTTTTATATTACATAATATTTTTTGATAAATAATTGGCAAAATTAGTTATTAACATTTTGAACAGAGTTTTGAACATACCTTAAAACAGCCTGTTTACTGCAAAAACGATTAAATTTGAGCTGTTTTTGACTGCACGTTAACCGTAAATCGGTTAAAAACTTATTTACCGTTTTGGTTTACATAATGGCAGTTCTATATTGGCTGTCGCGGCCGCGTTCTGATCAAGATCTGCAATAAAACCTGCATTGTACTCATAATATGCCTGCGCCCCAACCATCGCGGCATTATCGCCGCAAAGGCTCAGCGGCGGCATAAACAGTCTGCATCCCGACGGCAGCCGAGTTTCCAGCTTATGTCTTAGCATGCTGTTGGCACACACCCCGCCCGCAACCACAAGCCTGTCTGCGCCCAGACACGCCGCGGCGCTGTAAAACTTGTCTGCCAGCACGTCCGTCACAGCGTCGCTGTATGAGGCGGCTATATCGGCCTTATTGATGATCTGCCCGCGCTGCTGCGCGGTATGGACGTAATTTATAATGGCTGTCTTGACTCCCGAAAACGAAAAGTCAAACGGACTGTCTTTAAAGCTGACTCTGGGGAATTTGACGGCTTTGGGATCTCCGCCCGCGGACAGCCTGTCCATCTCTACTCCGCCCGGATACGGAAGCGAGAGCACGCGCGCGCCTTTGTCAAACGCCTCGCCGGCCGCGTCGTCCCGAGTCATGCCCACTATTTTATAATCGGTATAATCATTTACGCTCACTATATGCGAATGCCCGCCTGACACCACCATTGCAAGAAACGGGGGTTCAAGCGAAGGATGGACAAGATAATTTGCGGCTATATGCGCGCGTATATGATGTACCGGTATAAGCTCAAGCCCGTTGGCGTACGCTATGCCTTTTGCAAAATTCAGCCCGACCAGCAGCGCGCCTATAAGTCCCGGCGCCGACGTTGCCGCCACGGCGTCTATCCGGGACATGGACAGACCGCTGTCTGCTACCGCCTTTTTTACAAGCGCCGTTATCTTATCCACATGACAGCGCGACGCTATCTCCGGCACTACTCCGCCGTATACCTTATGTATATCTATCTGCGAAAAAACGACATTAGAAAGTATCCGGCGTCCGTCCTTTACCACCGCCGCCGCCGTTTCGTCACATGAACTCTCTATTGCAAGTATATTCATTGCATTTTCCCTTCATCATAAGACAGCTCCTTTTTCATTACCGCCGCCGTCTCGCGCGGTGAGCTGTAATAGTTCTCACGCCGCGATATCTCCTCAAAGCCGCAGCTTTTGTACAGAGCCCGCGCCGCCGTATTGGAAAGCCTGACCTCAAGCATCATCGACCGTATCCCCGCTTGCCTGCAGATATCTTCCGCATGAGCCATAAGCGCTCTCGCGACGCCCGTGCGCCGAGCCGTGCTGTCCACCGCGATATCGAGTATATCACAGCAGTCTGCGGTCATCAGCAAAACAGCAAGCCCCTTAAGTCCGTCACGGCGCGCGCACAAAACGCGCACCGCCTCACTTGCCAAATACTCGCTCAGCTCCCTTTGCGCGTTCTGTCCGCTGCACAGGCTCAAAAGCCGCACGCAGCCGGAAAAATCCGTTTGCCTGTACGGCGTTATTTGCACTCGTACCATGTCCTGCCCCACTCCACATCTGCCTTCAGCCTGACATTGAGACTTACGGCATTTTCCATCTGCTCGGAAAGCAGACGGCAGACCCGGTCCTTCTCATGCTCCGGAGCCTCTATTATCAGCTCATCATGCACCTGAAGAATGAGCTTTGCCTCAAAGCCGCCGTTTATCAGCGCGCGTCTGGTGTTTATCATAGCTATTTTTATTATATCCGCCGCCGTGCCCTGGATAGGCGCGTTCATTGCCGCGCGCTGACCGAAGGAACGGATATTGAAGTTGGAAGATTTTAGCTCAGGCAGATATCTGCGTCTGTTGAAAAGCGTTTTTACGTACCCGTCCCTGTACGCCGCCTGCACTACTTCTTTCATATACGCCGCCACATTGCTGTAAAGACCCAGATAGCTGTCTATATACTTTCGCGCCTGAGCGCGGGTCGTATTTATATCCTGTGCCAGTGAAAAATCCGATATGCCGTAGACTATGCCGAAGTTGACAGCCTTTGCCGACCTGCGCATCTGCGGGGTCACAAGCTCCTGCGGCACGCCGAACACGCTTGCCGCGGTCACGGTATGGATATCCTCGCTGCGCTCAAACGCCTCAAGCATCTTTTTGTCGTCGGCGATATGAGCCAGCACCCTGAGTTCTATCTGAGAATAGTCCGCGTCTACAAGCACGTTGTCCCCGCATGCCGCAAACATGGCGCGCAGCTGTCTGCCCAGCTCGGTGCGCACGGGAATATTCTGCAGATTGGGCTCTGCCGACGATATCCGGCCTGTCTGCGTCACCGTCTGGTTAAAGCTTGTGTGTATCTTGCCGTCCGGTCCTATCAGCTTAAGCAGTCCGTCGCAGTAGGTGCTTTTCAGCTTTACATATTTTCTGTATTCCAAAATCATATCTACGATCTTATGCGTGCCGGACAGCTTTTCCAGTATCTGCGCGCTTGTCGAGTATCCGGATTTGGTCTTTTTGCCGTGCTTGAGCCCCAGTTTTTCAAACAGCACCACTCCCAGCTGCTTGGGTGAATTTATATTGAACTGTCCGCCGGCGGCAGTATATATCTCGGTTTCAAGCCGGGATATTTCCTGCTCCAGCTTTCGGGAATAGTTTTCAAGCGCCGTTTTGTCGACATAGAATCCGCAGTTCTCCATGTCCGCAAGCACGACTGTCAGCGGAAATTCTATATCGTACAAAAGCCGAAGCTGATCCCGCTGTTTTATCGTCTCGAGCTGACGCTCTGTTATCTCAGGCAGATTGGCGACAAAGGTCAGCCAGAAACTGTCTTCGGCGGCGGTTATACCGCAGTAGCCGTTCAAAAGCCGCTCCGGCGCGTACCCGTTTTCAGACGGGTCTATCACATACTGCGCGACCTCGGCATCGTAAAACGGAGCGATATCGGACCGCGTCTTTAACAGGCGCCTGTAAATCTCTTTTGGCTTATAGGTGTATTTATCTATACTCTGGTCTGTAAGCAGGATGTCCGGATCGTCCACCGTACACACGCCGCGTTCAGTCAGTGCGTACATGGTATCGCCGCGCATTATAAAATACAGTCCGCTTTTGGAAAACTTTTGGCGGTGCTCGGCGGCGCTTATGCTTCCGGCACACTCCGTAATAACGCAGGACGTGTCTTCCGACCCGGCATCAAGCTGCTTTGCTATGCTTGTAAGATCGTATTTTTTCAGCAATGGGATAAGGCTGCTGTCATATTTGCGCACAAGCATGTCCTCATCCGATATTTCTATCGGCACCGCACGGTCTATCTGCGCAAGCTGCTTTGAGAGCAGCGCGCTCTGTCTGCCGTCTCTCAGCTTTGCCGCCATTGCCGGCTTGATGCTCCCGCTGTCTATATTTTCGTAAACGCCCTCAAGCGTCCTGAATTTTTGTATAAGGTCCAGGGCGCCCTTTTCTCCTATGCCCGGCACGCCCTTTATATTGTCCGAGCTGTCGCCCATGATCGCCTTAAGGTCAACTATGGACGCGGGGCTTATGCCGTACTTCTGCTCTATCTCATCGACTCCGTATACCTCTACCTCCGACATTCCGCCGCGTGTGACGGGCATTATCACGCGGGTTTTCCGGCTTATCAGCTGAAAATCGTCGCGGTCGCCCGACACGATATCGCATTCATAGTCACGCTCCTGACAGTACTGTGCCAGCGTGCCGATTATATCGTCCGCCTCATATCCCTCCAGCTCGTACATCTTGACATTCATCGCCGAAAGGATATCCTTGAGCGGCTGAAGCTGACACGCAAGCTCTTCCGGCATGCCGTGACGCTGCGCCTTATACTCCGGATACATACGGTGTCTGAAAGTCTTTGCCCTGACATCAAACGCTACCGCCGTCATATCGGGCTTTGTCATATCAAAATACTTGAAATACAGCTTTAAAAACCCGAACAGCGCGTTTGTGGGCGTGCCGTCCGAGGCGGTCAGATTTTTTATGGCGTAAAACGCGCGGTTTATTATTGAATTGCCGTCAAATACAAGCAGTTTCATTATATTCTCCCCACTGTTTTTGATATATTTCCAGCATGTCCTGCGGCAGAGCGGATACAAAACTCAGTTTTTCGCCTGACAGCGGATGACAGAACTCAAGGCTTGCCGAGTGCAGGGCGTGCCTGCCGATGCCTGCCGAATGCTCATGCCCGTACAAAAAGTCGCCTGCCACCGGCGTGCCGATATACGACATATGCACGCGTATCTGATGCGTGCGGCCTGTCTCAAGCCAAAGCCGCACAAGACTGAACTCTCCCTGACGCAGGACCTTATAGTGAGTGACCGCGCGCGCGCCGATGTCAAAATCGACACAGCGCTTTATCACAGTACACTCCTGTCTTGCAATAGGCGCATCTATCACGCCCTTGGCGGGTCGGGGACAGCCCTCGACAAACGCCAGGTAGCTGCGGTGTATGCGCTTTTCTTTCAGCGCGTCTGACAGCACCGCCGACGCGTACGCGTTTTTGGCTGCCAGTATCAGCCCGCTCGTATTTTTGTCCAGCCGGTTTACAAACCGCACCGCGCATTGCCGGCCCGTCTGCTGAAAATGATATGCCAGCGCGTTTGCGAGAGTATTGTCGTAATTGCCCTGCGACGGATGCGTTGCCATAAACGCAGGCTTGTCGCATACTATCACGTCTTTGTCCTCATACACTATCCCGATCGGCAGATTGACAGGCACCACCGATGTCTGAACAGGGTCCTTTATATATACCGTCAGTTTATCGCCGCGGCGCAGCTGTTTTAAAACCGTGACCTTTTTATTGCCTATAAGTATGCCGTGCGGGTTCTTTTTAAGGTCTTTTATCATACGCGAGGAATATCCGTGCGACTTCAAAAACGCCTGGACGCGGCAGCCGGCATAATCCTTGTCTATTATATATTCAAGCTTTCTTGTCATATCCGCTGTATCCACCCCGCGGGCGCAGGACAGGTGCCGCGCTCGATATACCTTACGGCGTCAAACAGCTTTTTGGACAGCTTGCCCTTTTCCAGCTCGATTTCCGTTCCCGGACTGCTTATCTTTATTATCGGTGTTACTATACCGAAGGTATCGGTCGCAAACGCCTCGAGCAGACCGTCCCGGGAATACAGCCGCAAAAGCTCGTCCATGGATATACGGCATTCCTTGACGTCTATGCCCCATCCGCGCATGAGCTCGACCGCACAGCCGGCGGTTATGCCCGGATTCACTCCGGCGCCGGCAGGGGTCATGACCTGGCGGTCGGTACGGAAAAATATATTCGCATCGGTGAGCCCCAGTATGTATTTTCTATACACGCTGTCCAGTATTATAGCGTTGTCAAAACCGTTTTTTACCGCGACACTGCGGCGTATATGCATACTTTCAGAGTATGAGCGGTCTATGCAGACGCTTACAGGCGATTGCTCAGCCGCGGTCTTGTCGTACCACAGATCAACTGTCAGATACGCACTGTTTACCGGATAGGGACAAAGCGTCATATCCGCCGAGAAAAGGGATATGACCGCAAAAAACCTGCCGCCGTCATATAAAAGCTGACGCTGGCTGTCTGTAAGCATCATGACCGCCTCGAGCACGGCGCCCTCGTCCGCCATGGGCAGCATCGACGCCTGGGCGGATATATTCAGACGCGTGATCGCCTGCTTCACGCAGAACAGAACCGCGCCGCCGCTGTCATCAGGGCTTATGCGTACTGTCTGGCTGACGCTCAGCCCGAACACCGTCCCGTTATTCTGCAGTATGCCATCAAGCGTATCTCTGGCTGATATCCGCGTCTTTGTCCACGCTCCGCCCTCAAAACGCATAAATGCGGTATTTTCCGTAAATTTCCCGTCCATATCGTTAAAACCTTACAATTATTTTAGCCTCCGCTGAAAAGCGGGTCGGCATTATTTGCTCTTTATATATTTTATCATCTGCATTGCGGCGGTTATACCCGCTCCGACGGCGGTGCCTATCTGTTTTATGCCGTCTGTACAGTCGCCCGCCGCGTACAGACCGGGGACGTTGGTCTCGCACCTGTCGTTGACCAGTATCG
>CALXGU010000017.1 GCA_944387905.1 uncultured Clostridia bacterium | reverse complement strand
CATTATCAAGAGCAGTATGCAGATCGCTCATATCCGCCGGATTTACGCTTACTGTCAGTGACCACTGTTCAAAAGCCGTTCCCTTTGATACAGTCAGTGTATATGTTGTGTTTGCGACCGGCACTAAGGTTATATCCGAGACAGAATCAATGGCAAAGGTGTTGCCGTCATTGTATGAGATATAATCGTTAAGCGAAAACGTGGTTTTGCCCGAACCCAGCGACAGCCGCAGAGTTTTCAGGTTGTTGTCGCATGCTATGTCGCTTGTAAAGGAGAATGCGCCGATCGTATCCGAACGGGTTGTCAGAGCATAGTTTGTATAGTGCCAGCTGTTAGAAGTGTTGCTGCCGGTAAGAGCAGCAGTAGTGACAGCTGTCTTAAAGCTGCCTGAATAGCTGTTGAGGTAATTTCCGGACAGATTTAATATCGTATTGTTTGGAACATTGTTGAAAGTGCCGGATACGCCTACAAAACGGTTGTTGAATATATTCATCTGCAAAACGTCGTTGTACTCAGCTGTATCCGCAAATCTTATATACTGCTGCGTCTTGGCCTGTGTAGACATGAACAGATTGCCGACTATATTTATTTTGCTGTAAGCATACGGCGAGATCACAAATCCGTATGCCGCGGTCTGGAAGTTATAGAAACAGTTGTCATACAAGTTCAGCTCAAGTGTCTGGCCCTGTGAGCTGTTTACGTGGTTTCTTCCCTCAAAATACAGATATGTCGATGTATCTGTCTCAAAAGCGTTTCTGAAGTTGCAGTTTTTGACTGTCAGTCTTCCGTCATCCTGCTTTTCGCTTAGTTTCCACCATCCAAACAGGCTTACATTTGACTCTGTCAGATCACAGTACAGTCCGTCTATTGTAAAATCAGATGGCAGATATTCGTTTAGCAGTCTGTTCCTGCCTTCCTGGACCTCTTGAGAGCACATTATCTTTTCAATCCGGATATTGCGCATGACGCCCGTGTCGCTATTCATATTTCCGGTTTGATTATTCGGATTGGTGAATGTGAAGGTATATACAGTTGAATAATACAAATACGGACTTTCTTCCAGCAGGTTTTCATGCTCAACCACGATATTTTCAAGCACTATCGAGGTGCTGGCGGAGCTTATACCGCGCTCGGTATCATAAAATCTGCCTCTGAGTGTTATTCCTTTTAGAGAAACATCCGTTCCGGTAGCGTTTCTGTCTATTGCTACAGAACCGATTTCAGTCTGGCCGTAAACACCCCATTGCGGGCTGAGCGTCCAGTCTGAGGATATATCGCTGTCAACGGGAGTATTGGGATTTATATCGTAGTTGACTCCGTATACCGATGTATCTGCAGGGATTTTCAATTCTCCCTGTATCTCGGTATCGGGAATTATTACCTGGATATGACTATCAGGACGTACTGCATTGATCTGAGAAATATCGGAAAATGCGTTTTCGCCTACTGTAAATCTGTAGTAAGTATTTTTCCAATTGCGGATATATGTATCTCCGGGATTTTTATATATCACATCAGGATCAAGCAGATAAGCGCTGTTTTGGATCTCGCCGGCGGGGTCGGCGTAAGTATCTGCAAAGTAGTCTATTTCATTCGCCTCAAGGGTGACGCTGAAGTTTTTGCTGATACCGTTCTTGCTGACAGTCAGGATATAATCCGTATTGCCTGCAAGCACTTCCGTATAGCTAATTTGCGTAACAGGCTGATCCGAGCCTGCACGGTACAGGACTTTATGGGTACCGCTTCCATTTGTCGTAAAGCTGAGCTGTCCGGTGAGATTTTGTGTCAGTATTACATCAAGTGTCCTGCTGTTATTGTCGATCTGCGATATTGTATCCTGTCCGCAGAATTTGATATCAGTTATATCAAAATCGGAGCTCAGGGTCTGCATCGCAAAATCGTGGTAGTAAACAAGCGAGTCTGCTCCTATCGGGTCATAATCTCCGCTCGGTCCTGAGATATACTGCGGGAGCGTACCGCTTATATCCGATGCCGATTCATAGGTCTGGCTGAAATAATTATTATTGAAATCCATATCCAGCTCTTTCAGCAGCTGATCGGACACGTCGGAAAGGTTTGGAAGAAACGACTGTATTCCCACAAACCTGTTGCGTTCGACCTTCATTGTCATCGGATTGTTATAAAATTCGGGATTTCCCTCGATTGCCGTTTTGATTTTATATTCGCCCAGCTGGCAAAACAGGTTATCATGGATATAAGTGCTTATCCCGGGAAGCTGTGCGGATACGGAAATTATTCCCCACTCGGCGCTCCCAGTCTCTATAAACGCGTTGTTGTATATATTGAGCTCAGCCTTTTCAAAATCACCTGTCTGATGCGGGGTCGTGCGTATGCGAATAGTTCTTGTAAGCGAGTTGTTGACAAACGCGCTGTTTTTGATTGTATAATACATGTCGTGGCGCATATTCATGTTTCCGTCAACATCAAATATGCTGACTGACATACTTGAATCAGTTATATATACGCTGTCAAATACGAGCGTATCAAGATACTTTCTTATCAGTGCTGAGCTGTTAAAGCCTGTTATACGCAGATTTTTGACTGTCAGCGAATTATAATTGAAAGTGGTGTCCTGAGCGCTGTAAATGTGCGAGGTCTGGTTTTCTGATTTTATATTCTGCAGATACATTGTGTTTTTGCGGTATCCGGTCACGGTCAGAGAAATATTGTTTTCGTTGTCCGTTCTGTCTCCGATATCAACATCATCACATTGTAACTTATAATTGCTGCCTGTAAATTTTATGCCGTCAACAGCGAGGAAAAACTGCATTTGTTCATCAGCGGCGGCCTCGGCGTCCTGAACCGTTTTTTCAAGGGTAAGCACATTGTTTCCGTCTACTCTTGTGGTACGGTAAACAGAGCCATTTATAACAGTTTCGTTTAGAGTGTCCCATTGACTGTTTGCTTGGATGGCTGAGCCGGGCAGAAGCTCTGAAACGTCAGCATCCGGGTCATTCGGGTTTATTCCGGCGTTGGTGCCCAGGATTATCGCGCGGTAATTCAGTGTTATATTGGTATATGTGCCTGCGGTCAGTATAAATACGGGAGTATCATGGATTATGTCCGGATCGGTCGCAAGCCAGTGCGAATATGCCGCATCAAAGCTCGCAAAATGCCGATCTGCGTCATACTGCTGAGTATACTGCGATCCGCGGTAGGTAAAGCTTACCGTCTGCAAGGATGACGGATCGCTCCAATCGCTGTCGATTATATACGCTGTTTGCGGATATGAATCATAATCAAGACTTATTCCGCTGGATGCCGGGCGCAAAACCGTGAGCGAATAATCGATATACAGCTGTGAGTTTGAAACCCGTATGGCGTATGATTTGCTCTGTCCGCTCTCGACGCCTGAAACCCCGTTGACATTCTGTCCGTTGAGCATAAGCGCGCACGATGCGCCCTGCGCGGTTATAACAGTAATATCTGCGTCTGATGACGTCTCTGGAAGCGTCAGCACATAACCGCCTGTTATCTGGATGTATGCGATCTGTCCCTTATCTGAATATATATCTTCGATTTTAAGCTCATCCGGTATCTGGCGGTAAATCTTCAAAGTATATTCTGAATAAATATACGGGTTGTCTGAAGTGCTTATTTTAAGGTCTATCGTTGTTATTATATCGGCAAGCGATATATTTGTTATATCGGCAGTACTTCCGTCTTTTGCATATGTGCCTGAAATCACATTGTCCTGCAGATTTTCTATGTATCCGTCGGAAAAGTCAAGCGTCTGCAGATTTGTGTCTGCGGTCAGCTCAAGCAGGGAATTGATACTGTCAAATGTCAGCCCGTTTTTGTTTGTAAACTCGATATCGATGGGGTTTTTGAGCTGTGTCAGGGCGTAATCGGCATAATAAGATGTGCAAAGAGCAAATCCCTGCGGATGTACGCCTGATGCCTGGGAGAAAAATTCCTCGGTATATTCCGCAAAGTAGTTTTTGGACGCGTCTATCGGAGTATTTGCCTGCTGGCTGTTCTTGGCGCCGATATAACCTGAAAATCCTATTATGCGGTTGTTTTCAAACACAACGGTATCGTTGCTGTGAGGCAGATTTTTATAATCGCATTCCAAGACCTTTGTGTTTTGAGAAGAATCGTTTACGAATATATTGTTTTTTATACTAAGAGAGGTATAACAAGCCGGAGATACACTGATAACATATCCGGACATGCTGCTGCTGCTTTTGAATACGTTGTTTTCTATCGTGTAAGCAATAGAATGGCCGACGTTCTGGGTTCCGTCTCTGGCATCTGTAAAAAGGCTTGAATACATGTCGATGCCGTCAAATCTGCACTCTGAAACGGTGACAGAGCAGTCCCATGAATACAGTGTACTGTCCCACTGACTGTCAAAGAGTCTGGAAACAGAGCCGTCGGCGTAGCAGTTGATCACAGACAGCAAAGACGGAAGATTTCCGCCTATAAGCACATGACTGCCGTCTGAGTCATGCGGTATTGATTTTATGTAAATACCGTCCAGCGTGTATGAGTTGACGGCGTTTTTAACAGCGCTGTTTGAAATGTTTATTGTCCTGAAACCGTTATTTTCGGTGTCGGTGATGTTTATCACCGAATTTTTGAAAGTTACCGAGCCGGAGGATGTACGGGTAGTATCATTGAAAGCCCCGGTCAGCTCAATTCCCGATATTGTGACATCCGCGCAGGAAAGAGTTATTTGCGATACCTTTGAGCTTTTGCCGCTGCTCCACGCAAAGCCATTGTCCCAGTCAAAAATACCGTCGCCGACAGCGGCGGCGCTTTCATAGTTTTCGCCGTAAATCTGACACGGTTTTGTTATGCTCAGATGTCCGTAGCTGCCGTACGGCAGAATTATCTGCGGCACGCTGTTGCCTGCGGCTTCGAATATATCTTCAATAGATGCAAAAGCGTTTGTGCCTACGGTAAACATATATGTCCTGCCGTTCCACACCGATTCATATTCGCTTCCGTCTGACATCTCTGATGTCTGAGGCGCCAGAAGATAGGCGCTGCTGTTTATTATGCCTTCAGGATCGGTCCAGCTCTGGACAAATGAGTCAGACGCATCGGCGCCGTAGAGCTTGACGGTGACTTTTTTGCTTGCAGATCCGTTTGTCACCTTGGCGTACACCGTTGTTATCTGTTCTTGCGACGGCGCGGTTATGGAGGTTATGCGGTTTGTGCAGTCGCTGTCCGAATAGAACGCTGCGCTTGTGCCGTCATCATAAAAATACAGCTGTGGATCGGGGATATTTATACCGCAGGTATATGCCGCGGTAATGAGGTTGTTGTCATTGTCGATGCTTATGATGTCCGCGTCGTCGTAAAAGCTGACGCCGGAAATATCAAGCATGCCGCTGTAAATCGTCATCGCGTAGTCTTCGTAGTATATCAGATTTGCGATATCAATGGGATCGGAATACGGAGTTGAAGAAAAGTACTCGCTCTCAGTGCCCAATACGTCCGAATGGCTTGTGTAAGTCGGAGCAAAGTAGTTATAGTTGAAATCCGCGACTATATTGTTTGCGTTGTTTGGCATATTAGGAAACAGGCTGGTATATCCGATAACGCGGTTATGGTTCACCGTCATCGTGTACGTACCCTGCTGATAAGAGGAGTTGCCGTTCAAAAACGTATTTTTGTCAGCGGTGTTATAAGATTTGTCTACGATAAATGTGTTGTTGTGAATGTCTATAGTGTAAGATGCATTGCGGGATGTTTTGGTACTGTAAAACACAAGCGCGCCGTAGCTGCCGCTGTTGTGCTCGTAGAAGAGATTGTGGTTTATCATAACCGCGCTTTTATGATCTGCGGCGGTATATTTGAACGTTATGTTATAGCTGCCGGAATTTTTATACATATAAGAATTCTGCATCAAAAACGAAAAATCCGCTTTTTGCATAGATCCGGTATTTGTAAGATTTCCCGAGCTCTGTGTCATATACACGCCGTCCATGCGGATATGTGATGCGAATACGCCGTAAAATCCGTTTGTTTTGGTATTTACGCTGCGTATATTTTTAAAATCGTAATTGTTTGTATTTAAAGACGAGTTGCTGTCGTTTATATAGAGAGAAGAATTTGAGGTGCTGATCTGGCAGTTCTGTATCGTTACATTCATGGTACGGGACAGCGCGGAAGATGTATCCTCAAGAGTGAGAAAATCAGCCGAAGCACTGAAATCCACGCCGTCTATTATGATGTTGAATTCATCCGTACCGTCGCTGCGCGCGGCAAGTTCATACTTGTTATCGGTAAGCGAACCGTTTACGCGTGTTGAGCGGGAAAAACCGTTGTTTACGGTTGTAGCGGTTGTTCTGGCGCTGTTCTCAGCCCAGCCTGATTTGGGGTTTGCGGTATCTATATTGATATCCGCGTTGGGGGATATACCTGCGTTATTTCCGAGTATTATCGCGTTGTAGCGAACTGTAAAACGCGGCTGACTGTATGTTCCCGGGGCGAGTATAAATACGGGCGTGACAGTCGAAATACCGCTTTTCAGATTTCCGTTTTCAAGGGTATAGAGCGATTCAAAGTAGGAATATGCCGCCTCAAAACTTGAAAAATGGCGTGAAGGATCATATGTTTCGTTATAAGTGGTGCCTCTGAACTGATATGACAGATTCTGTCCCTGGCTCAAATTTGTCCACTGCGGGTTTACTATGTAAGCATGCTCCTGCAGCTGTGAATAATCCAGCTGACTGCCTACCTCTTGGGTCGGTACCTGCGCGTCCTCGGAAAGAGCGTTGACTGAAACGATATCCGCGGGGATGAGCATCGCTGACATTGCGATGATGAGAATGAGTGATAACAGTCTTTTTAATACTTTCAGCATAGCCTCTTACTCCTTATATTACTATACTTTATTATAAGATCACCATATATAATTGTCAATTAATAATAATAACAGCCGGAAAAACTTATGATTTTTCCGGCTAAATATAGAATTCATCTTTAAGCTGTCTTGAAAAAAGTCTGTCTACAGCCTTTTGCGGCAAGACACCGTTGTACAGAGTGTCATAGACGGCATTGCATATCGGAAGGTCTGTGTAGTATTTTGAGGCAAGCTCTGTTATAGCCTTTGCGGTATAGTATCCTTCGGCGAGCTTATCGTAAGCAAGACCTTTCGCGTGCATCTGTCCGTACTGCCTGTTATGGCTGAATTCCGAAAACAGTGTCGCTTCATAATCCCCCAGATGACACAACCCGTAAGCGGACAGCTCGTTTCCGCCCATTGCACGTATCAGGCGCGCTATTTCGCGTGTTGCCCGTGACATGAGAGCGCCCTTGAGAGATGAAAGGGATAGTCCGTCCAGTATTCCAGCGGCTATTCCTATCACGTTTTTGGACGCGGCGCCGATCTCGCTGCCTATGATATCCCGTCCGTAATAAAAACGGATCAGGTCGCTCGAGAACAGGTTTATCAGAAAGTCGGTCACGTTTTGGTCTTTGCTGTCTATCACCATGCAGTTGGGAATGCCCGCGAGAAACTGCTGGACATGTCCGGGACCTACCCAAACCGCCGTCTTGACGCTGTCGCCCAGACACTGCTCTACGACTTCAGTCAGACGCATGCCGCTGCCTATCTCAAGTCCTTTCATACATAAAACAAAAGTTTTTCCCGACAGGTCAAGCCCGCTCAGCTGCCGCATCAAACCGCGAAGACCCTGCGAGTTTATAGATATTACTGTAATCTCGCAGCCCGATAACGCAGATGCTGTATCGTCGGTAAAATTTATGCTTTTATCAAACTGTACAGTACCGTTTGTCCTTAGCTTTACGATATTTTTAAAATTCTGTGAGTCCGGTCTGCCATATACAGTCACGTTGTGGCCGATCTTATTAAGGTACCATGCAATGAAGCTTCCCCAGCGTCCGCTGCCTATAACGGTTATATTCATAAACACCTCGTATTCAATCTGTTATTTCCTGAGAAGTAATGTTAAGTTCCGGTTTGTTTTTTCTGTCGGAAAAAGTGAGTTTCAAAAGCCCCGGCGTCAAAAGCGCGGCAAGTATCACCACAAAAACTATTGCCGGGAAGATCTCCGGTGCGATACATCCGGCATCGATCCCCTTTTGCGCGACCATAAGCGCTACCTCGCCGCGGGCTACCATACCTACACCGACCGAGAGTGATTCGCGTGCGCTCATTTTGGTTATACGTGCCGCCAGCCCGCACCCGATTATCTTTGAAATGACCGCTGCTATGAGCAGTACACCCGCAAAGATGATTATTTCTCCCGTGATCGAGCGAAGATTTGTCTTTATGCCGATACTTGCAAAAAATATAGGCGTGAATACCATATATGATGCCACCGTCATTTTTTTTGCTACAAATTGACGTGATTTCGACAGGTTGCACAGTATGACTCCGGCGAAAAACGCGCCGGTTATATCCGCTACTCCGAAAAATTTTTCGGCACAAAATGACATTATAAAGCAGAAAGCCAGCGCCCATATTGCTATACGTCTGCTTCTGCCGTGCTTTTTAGACACAAGTTTGAAAAGATAATATGCTCCGAATCCCACAACGACGGTAAACACAAAAAACAGAAGTATCTGAGCTATCACTACAATCGGACTTACCGCCTGAGCTCCGCCCATGCCGGAGACGATACTTAAAACCACAATTCCGATGATATCGTCTATTATGGCGGCAGACAGCAGGGTAGTTCCGACTTTTGATTTGAGCCTGCCCATTTCGTTTAATGTCTCGACCGTGATGCTGACGGAAGTTGCGGCGAAAACAACTCCGACAAATATTCCGCGGATTACTGTTGTAAAATCCCATTTGTCCGCAAAAAACAGCCAGTATACCGATCCGCACATGATTATCGGCACAAACACGCCCATTACGGCGATAAGACATGCCGCAAGCCCTGTCTTTTTTATCTCCTTGAGATCTGTGTCAAGTCCTGCTATGAACATCAGCATTATAACGCCTATCTCTGATGCTTTTGTAAGAAAATCCGTCTGTTCAAGCAGACCCAGACAGGAAGGCCCCAGTATAACTCCCGCCAGTATAGCCCCAACTACCTGCGGCAGATGCACACGCTCAGTCAGAAGTCCGAACACTTTTGTGGAAAGCAGTATTATCGCAAGCGTGAGCAGAAATTCATATGATTCCATTTATTTTCCCCTGTTTAACATATTTTAAAGCATACTGAATTATACAACCGGGACAAAATAAAATCAATATCAATTTATAACAAAAAATACCGATCGCAAAGGCCTATTATATCAAATCGCATAATCCGGATTGAATATATCAAATTGAACCGGAGTGTAAAACAGGCGTTTTATGCTCGGGATATCTTTATTGTCAGACAGTATCCACATAAGCTTTGCCAGCGCCGCCTCGGTCGTGATGTCGAAGCCCTCTATTATGTTCGGATATTTTTTCAGTCCGCAGCCCGCGGCATAGGCGCAAAGGTCACTGCCTCCGTGTTCTGCCTGTGTCGTTATGGCGATAATAACAGAACGTTTCTGGGCAGATTCCAGCACCGGCTCCAGAATACCAATCGGCATGCCACCCGTGCCGTAGCTCTCGATCACAGCCCCGCTCAGACCTTCCAGCATGCGGTTGAGCTGCTGCGCTTTCATTGACGGGAATATCTTTATTATGGCCACATTTTCGTTTACCCTGTTGAAAAAAGCACGGCTTGCCGTCTGTTTGAGCGTTATATAATGGTTTATTCTTCCGTCTGTTATGTGTGCTATATAAGGGAAGTTCATACTTTCAAAAGCATTGTAGCTTTTGGTGTGAGTCTTTTTGGCGCGTGTCGCGGATATGACTTTGCCGTCAAACACCACAGTCACCCCGCAAAGCTTGTCCGAACACGCACATATAAAGCTGTCGCGCAGGTTGGTTTTTGCGTCGCTGCCGTCAAAGCCGATAGGGCGCTGAGAGCCGGTCAATATTACAGGCTTGCCGGGGTTCTGTACAAGATAGCTCAGCGCCGCCGCGGAGTATGCCATGGTATCGGTACCGTGGGTTATCACGAATCCGTCATAATCAGCATAGTTTTTACGTATGCTTTCCGCAATTTGGCACCAGTGCGCGGGAGTTATGCTTGTACTGTCTATATTGAAAAGACAGATACAGTCTATATTGCATATGTCCTTTAGCCGTGGCATGAATTCTATAAGCTCATCTGCGTTGAATTCAGGTTTGAGCCCGTCTTTTGTGATTTCGCATGCAATAGTTCCTCCGGTACCTATAAGCAGTATTTTTTTCTTCATTCTTTTCACCTCAGTATATTAATCGCCGAAAATTGCAGCGGTTATCCTTGATGGTATTATTTTACATGTTAAAACTTCTTGTCTGTTATTGACTTTTTTTAAACGTATGCTAAAATATATTATATTTTTAGGGAGTGATAGGATGAAAAAATTAATAAGCTATATTGTTGTTGTGTGCATGGCAATGACGCTTTTGTCGGCGTTCGCGTATGCACAGGACGGGGATGATCAGGACGTTAAAGATGTTACTGAGGAAACTGTTCCTGAGCAGGACGATGATCAGCAGCAAAAACAGGTCGTGTCAGATACAATATATGCTGATGATATATACAGATTTATAGAACTTGACCAAAAACCCGATCTGTCCGGGGGCTACATAGACTTTGTGTTTGATGACGATACACAGCAGCGCGTATATCTTGATGATGAAGATATGGAACCGTTTCCCGATACGTCAGAACCGGGCAGATTGCTGTATACTTTTGAGATTTACGGCAAAACATATACGCTTGATTTTATAGTGGTGGATTCCGATGTCGACATGAGCGTGTTTACTGATGTCAGCAAGAGTTACTGGGGATATAAAAAAATCCGTGACGTCGTGTCTGCCGGATTTTTCAGCGGCATGTCCGAAACGGAGTTTGAGCCGCGTTCAAACATGACGCGCGCGCAGTTCTGCCAGATGATATATAATATTTTTCGTGATGATCCGCAGGTCATGACAAGTGATATACAGATAAGCTTCACTGATGTTGAAAGCGGTAAATGGTATTATGAGGCGGTCATGGCGTGTGCAGAGGCAGGAATAGTTGACGGAGTCGGAGAGGGCAAGTTCAATCCTCAGGTCGAGATAAAACGTCAGGAGGCCGCGGTAATGATGATGCGTATCCTGATGGATCCTCAGGAGCTTGAAGCTGTAGATGTCGATGCCGTTGTCAGTGCCGCACGGGAAAACGGGATCGCGGCGGGCGATTTTGATACAACGTCCGATTATGCCAAAAAAGCGGTGGCGGCATCGCTCGGAGTCATATTCTTCGGTGATGATGACGGCAACCTGACCCCTAAGAACAATATCATACGTGCGGAATGCGCGTCGATGATCTATAACTACTTCTTTGACGGCTATGAGAGCCCCGATGTCAAATATCTTGTATATCTCAGCCCGTCCAACCAGATGACAAACCCGTATACAGGCGTTGACACCAACGAGGGCGAGCAGATGCAGCTTGTGGCGGCTTATGTCGAAAATCGGCTGAAGGAGATGGGCTATGACGTTTACACGGCTGATGTAAATACATCGATAAAAGAAGACGCCGAGTTCAACAGGGCAGACGAGGCGGCTCAGCTGGGCGCGGACGCGTATGTAGCGATACATTCAAATGCCGTAGGCTTTACAAATGACGGAAAGTATCAGGGAACAACCTGCTATTATAACGGCAACAACAAAGGCGCCAAAGAGCTTTCGCAGTTCATATACGACAGACTCTCTCAGTTTACCCCGACTGAGGATAACGGAATACATGATGACATGTACGAAAGTCAGATAAACGGTCAAAAGCCGTATGCGGAGGTGCGTCTGCCCACGATGGCAAATCTGATTCTTGAAGTCGAGTTTCACGATTACCCGACATATGCCGAGTGGATAGTTAACAACATAAACGGTATAGGCGAGCAGATAGCTCTTGGCATTGACGATTATTTAAAATCTCTATGATAATAACCCGCCGCGGACATAGGTCCGCGGCTTTTTTTGTGCGGGTTTATATGCCTTGGTCTGTGCACTTGCGTGCGGTCTTGCAAAGGCACGGGTCAATTTTTTGTGAAAGCGGCATACAATTATCTTGGAGTTGATTTTATGTTCAGAGTTTACAGTATGAAGAAAATTGCCGCTCTGGTTTTATCGGTCGTGCTTGCATTGAGCGCTGCGGCGGCGTTCGGCGTACAGCGTGCGCAGACCGTATCGGGCGATTACATAAAATGGGTGGATTTTACGCCTACGACGTCGGTGCTGCGTCAGGCGCTTGATATAGATATACAGTCACATGATACAGACACTCCTGTCAGCTGGATAGAGCTGTTGGCGTATGCCGCGTGCAAAAACGGCGGTGAATTTACAAGCGGCAAGGATAAATATGTAACCCAGCTGTATGAGCGCATACAGAACGCCGAGGATATCCAGACGATAACCGCCGATATGAAATACTATAATTACTACTATGAGGCTTACAGCGCAGTGCTGTCGGGATATGTCGGCTATAATGATGACGGCGAGTACGGAGTACTTGTTTACTCTCCGTTTGCCGCAGGCTATTACTATTCGCATTATGATGATTTCGGCGCGTCACGCTCCTACGGCTACAAGAGAAAGCATCTGGGTCATGATATGATGGGCTCTGTCGGCACACCGATAGTGGCGGTGGAGGGAGGCAGGATCGAGGCTCTGGGCTGGAACCAGTACGGCGGCTGGCGTGTAGGCATTCGTTCAAACGACGGCAGGCGCTATTATTACTATGCTCATCTGCGCAAAAACAAGCCGTTTGCCGACGGTCTCAAAGAGGGCGACACGGTAAAGGCGGGCCAGCTTATAGGCTATCTCGGAATGACGGGCTATTCGTCAAAGGAAAACGTAAACAATATCAATACTCCCCACCTGCATTTCGGTATTCAGCTGATTTTTGACGAAAGCCAAAAGGACGGCGTAAATCAGATCTGGATCGACTGTTATCAGATAATTTGCTTTTTAGAGAAATATCGTGCAAAAGTTTAAAAAAATATTATTTTTTTTATGCAATTTGTTGACACGATGGTAAATATAGCCTATAATATAAGTAAATATAGATGTACACAATCTATAAATTAAGAATTATAAAACGCAGTGAAGCAAATAAAAAAAGTTAAGGGTAATCTCATTTTTTGTAGTTATAGTCATGATTGTTACAGCTATGCCTTTTGCATTACCTGTAGCCAGCGCGGCTCCGGCGAAGGCGACATATACTTCTCCGGAGGACAGACAGATAATTCCGTTCTATGAGCTGTGGCTCAGATGGAACGGGGTAAGCGGAATCACGCATTATACTCTTAATATGCGTGATGTGACCCCGACAACAAGCATGACAGGGGTCAGCGGAGTTATTCCTATAAATGAAAACGGGCCTATGGTATATACAGATCAATATATCAGCGCAGGCTCAACATACTTTGTGGTACCGACAAGCATGCTTCAGCGCGGGCATTATTACAGATGGTGTCTTTACACCTATGATTCCGCGGGCAACAGGAGCTATTGCGGTGCGCGCACGTTCAAATTCGAGGCGGGCGTCAACGAAGGGGGTGTTATCAAGGACAGCCATATCTGGAAAAAAAGCTATCCCAGCGCGAGCAGTATAAATTACTTTATTGACGCAAGCAGTGTCGGCAGCACTGATTATTCACAGTACGATGCGCTTATCCAGTCCAGCATTATACAGTGGAACGGCATATCCTCTAACGTCTATCTTTACAGGGATTACAGTAATACCGATAAAAAACTCGGGGTATATGTTGGCGATACAGGCTATGATTATGTTTTTGGTATGACATATAGAGATGGAATAGCGGTCAGCGAGCCGTATGCCTATCTTGACGGAACCTTCAACTATGTAGACATAATTATAGACAAAGATAATATCGATGCCAGCAGAGGGGAATTTGATCAGAGCGATTATTTATATCAGTATCACCAGTCCGTCGTCATTCACGAGATAGGTCATGCGCTGTCGCTCGGCCATACCGACGGTTCCGACAGCAATATATCCTACACCTCTTTTACCCGCGCCAACAAGATACATGAAAAATTCAAGCTGTATTCAAGCGATGATGTCGGAAATATACCTTTGATGATGAACAGCGGAATCGGCGCGGACAGCTTGACAACGACCTTTGTCGACAGAGACCATCTTAGAATCAAATGGGGTGAATAAAATGAAAAAATATATATCTTTGATATTGATCTGCGTAATTCTTTTTAGCCTCGGCTCGTGTAATAAAGACAATACCGACACGCCCCAAGTGTCCGAAGTGCCCGATTACAATCTTGAGGTGGGGCATGAAAAATTCGAGGATATGCCTGTCGTAAACTCAAGCAGTTCTTATCTCGGTTTTGAGAGTGAAAGTGAATTATATGATGACTGCGATTATGTGGTTGTCGGTATGTTGACAGACACATTTACTGACGGGGTGCCTAAAAAATACGGACTGTACGGTCAGGAGGTACAGGATGGAAGCGGTGAGATGGTTTCTTGCTTTTCTACCTTAAGACAGCTTACCGTGCTTGATGTTTTAAAGGGTGAGAATGTAGGTGAAACGATAACGTATGCTAATATGGGAATAAGTATGTCAGGAGACGACGGCAACGAGGTAATAATGTGGCTGCCCGAAAATGAGTTTATACAAAAACAAAACGTAAAGTATATCTTTTATCTTAGTGAATCTACCAGAGAAGACGGAACATATTATGCCGCATCAGATCAGGGCGTCATAAACATTGACGGGCTTGATGAAAACGGCAGCCGAGGCAAGTATGTCACTGAGGAGCGTTATGATCAGGTAAAGGCGCGTTTCGGAGAGTACTTTGAAAAATATGACAGAAGCTCAGAACTGACAGAAGAACAGTAAAAAGCTTCTGCAGCATGGGGGAAGCCGAAAGACATTAAAACTCATAGAAAAACATCTAAACTCATGCCTCAAAGTGGATAAGTCAAATTAACAAATATTGCTTATGAGCCGAGGCCGTAAGGCAGCAAACAAACAGCCGCGATATCTGCGGCAATAGATAGGGGTGCACAGATATGAAAAAATATATATCTTTGATATTGATTTGCGTAATTCTTTTTAGCCTCGGCTCAAGTAATAAGGACAATACC
>CALXGU010000016.1 GCA_944387905.1 uncultured Clostridia bacterium | reverse complement strand
TTCAACGATAGACTGAACGTCTTTTGCGATTGCGAGTTCCTCATTAGTAGGTATGACCAAAAGCTTAACTTTAGATTCCTCAGCCGATATATCGCAAAGCTGACCGCGAACATTGTTTCTGTCCTGATCGAGCACAGCGCCTATATAACCGAGTCTGTCGCAGATATATTTGCGTACTGTCGTATTGTTTTCGCCCAGTCCAGCCGTAAAAACTATAGCGTCGAGTCCGCCCATAGCCACAGCATACGCGCCGATATATTTTGCGACCTGATATGACAGCATATCCAAAACACGCACGGCTCTTTTATCTCCGTTTTTGGCCGCCTCCTCTATATCCCTGAAATCGCTTGAAAACCCGGACACGCCCAGCGCTCCTGATTTCTTATTGAGCAGCGTGTTCATCTCATCAGTGTCAAGGCCTTCCTTTTCCATGATATACAGCACTATCGCCGGATCTATATCACCGCAGCGCGTTCCCATCATCACTCCGGCAAGCGGGGTAAATCCCATTGAAGTATCAATGCTCTTGCCACCGTCTACAGCGGTAATCGAAGAACCGTTTCCAAGATGACAGGTGATTATTTTCAGATCTCGAATATCGCGTCCCAGAAACTTTGCACACTGGCCGGCGACATATTTATGAGATGTGCCGTGCGCACCGAACCGGCGTATTCCGTACCGGGTATGGTATTTTTCCGGCAGAGCATAAAGACTTGCCACATCAGGCATCGTCTGATGAAAAGAAGTGTCAAATACAGCGACCTGCGGCACATTTTCTCCCATAACCGTTATACATGCGCGCATACCCGTTACCGCGGGCGGATTATGCAGCGGCGCAAAATCCGTAAGCTCTTCAATTTTGTCAATCTTCTGCTTATCAAGCAAAGTGCTCTCTGGGAACACCTCGCCGCCGTTTACGACCCTGTGTCCTACAGCGTTTATTTGAGAAACGTCGGATATCACTCCGTATTCCTTATCCGTAAGATACTTCAAAACCAGCTTGATAGCGGTAGCATGATCCGGTATATCCGTTTTTAGTTCTACGGTTTTGCCGTCAGCGCTCTGTCTGAACAGCCCGTCATCAATACCTATCCTGTCGCAAAGACCTTTTGCAAGACAGCTTTCTGTCTGCATGTCTATACACTGATATTTTAAAGATGAACTGCCTGCGTTGATAACAAGTACTTTCATTTTTGTTTTTCCTCTTTTAAATTATTGTTAAATATTATATAATATCCTTGAAATAAGATTGATAGTAATTATATAATATTTTAAATAAACTTTCAAGTGTGTTCACATAATTTTAAAACAAAGGGAGAGCGCAGTGATCAACGCGGTGATATGTGAATTCAACCCGTTCCACAACGGGCATAAATATCTGCTGGAATCCGCGGCAGAAAAGACAGGCGCCGACGCCACGGTATGCCTGATGAGCGGGAATTTTGTGCAGCGCGGAGAGCCTGCAGTGTGCGAAAAGCACATTCGCGCAGCAGCAGCGGTAAAAAACGGTGCCGATCTTGTTTTGCAGATCCCGACTGCTCATACTCTTGCCGGAGCATCGGTATTTGCAGCGGCAGGAGTGTCCATGGCAGACGCGCTGGGTCTGGAAACATCTCTTTGCTTCGGAAGTGAAGCAGAGGATATATCCCCGCTCTATAAGCTTGCCGCAACAGACCGGCAGCAGCTGTCACGTGCATTTAAATCACGTATAGCTCAGGGCAAAAGCTATGCCAGGGCAGTCATGGAGGCTTACGGCGAGTGCGCCGGTGAAAATGCTGAGATATTAAGACATCCAAACAACCTTTTGGCATTTGAATATATCAAAGCGATAACTGAGCTCAAAAGCGATATCAGACCGGTCAACATCCTGCGCCGCGGGAGCGGTCATGACAGCGATAAGCCTCAAAACGGGTTTGCAAGCGCGTCATATTTACGCGCGCACAGGCATGACGACATATCGGAATATGTGCCGCAGCAGCCGGTTTATTCCGTTGACAATGCAAAATTCGATACGCTTTTGCTGTACTCGGTTTATTCCAAAACTGCGCATCAGCTTTCTGCGTACGCGGATATGGGCGAAGGTCTCAATAACCGTGTATATGCGTGCGCTTTCAAAGCCGCAAATTCAGAACAGCTGATATCACTTATAAAAAGCAAGCGCTATACCCACTCAAGAATACGCCGTGCGGTACTCAACGTACTGCTGGAGAATCCTGCCGGACTGTACAAAACACCCGTTAAATATATGAGCGTGCTTGCGTTCAACGACCGCGGCAGACAGCTGCTGAAAAAACTGACACAGTCCTGCTCAATACCGATAATAACAAAACCCAGTAAGGTATTACAGCTCAAAGACGCAAAAGCGCACTTCGAGCTCGAGCACAGAGCGTCGGATATATACGATTTCTGCTCAGTCAAACGCCGGGGCAAAGGCAGAGAATATACTATTTCACCTGTATATGTGAGGTAAAACATGGACTTTATTGAATTTGACAAAGTAACAAAAATATATCAAAGCGGCCAGACAGAATGTATTGCTGCAAAAGATGTCAGCTTTAATGTTCAAAAAGGCGAACTGTGCGTTATTGTCGGCGCATCCGGCGCGGGCAAGACCACGATACTTAATATGCTGGGCGGTATGGATACCGTAACAGACGGAACAATTACAGTTGACGGACAAACGGTGTCCGGATTCAGCAAAAAACAGCTTACCGCGTACCGCAGATATGACGTAGGATTTGTTTTTCAGTTTTATAATCTCGTTCAGAACCTTACGGCTAAAGAAAATGTAGAACTTGCAAGCCAGATATGCAAAAATCCCAAGGACGCAGCGGAAATGCTTGAACTTGTGGGGCTTGACGGCAAAGAGAACTCATTTCCGTCGCAGCTGTCGGGCGGCGAGCAGCAGCGAGTCGCGATAGCGCGTGCCCTTGCCAAATCACCCAAGCTGCTGCTGTGCGACGAGCCGACCGGCGCGCTTGATTACAAAACCGGCAAGGCTATCCTCAGACTTTTATATGACACTTGTAAAAATGAGGGAATGACTGTTATAATCATAACCCATAACAGCGCGCTCAAACCAATGGCGGACAGAGTTATAACCGTCAAAAGCGGACAGATCGAAAGTATGACCGTGAACAGTACTCCTATGCCTATAGAGGAAATTGAATGGTAATGAAATACTTAAAGCTTATTTTAAGAGAAATAAAGAGCTCAAAAGCGAGGTTTTTGTCGATAGCGGCTATGTTCGCGCTTGGCGTCGGATTTTATTCCGGACTCGGCTCCACCATGCCTGTTATGAAAAAAAGCATGGACAGATACGCCGACGACTATAACCTGTATGATATTGAACTTGTTTCCGAATACGGTTTTGACAGTTCGGACGCCGATTCGATACTATCGGCAGACGGTGTAAAAAATGCTGTCTTTTCCAAGTCTGTGGATATGCTTGTAAACGAAGGCGCGGCAAGATTCATGTCTGTCACAGACGATATAAATATGATGCGCGTTTTAGAGGGCAGAATGCCGCAAAACTCCGGCGAATGTATTATCGGACGCAATAAAATGAACGGAAATATCGCACAGATAGGCGATACAATCACGCTGTCTGCGGACAACAGTCAGGATAATCTTGATATGTTTAAAGTCAAAGATTTCACTGTTGTAGGGATCGCAGAATCGCCTATGTTTCCTTCAGTACAGCGCGGAGCGGCGCAAGTAGGCCAGGGAGTTCTGCAGCACTATGTCTATATAAATGAGTCAGACTTTGATACGGACTACTATACCGAAGCATATATACAGGTGCAGGGCGCCAAAGAGCTGCAGCTCTATACGCAGGAATACAGCGAACTTGTGAGCAGTGTATCAAATGCCGTTGAAAACAGCGGCATAGCGCAGCAACAGCTTGACAGAGTAAAATCTGATTCTCAGTCAGAACTGGACGATGCAAAAGCCGAATATGAAGAAAATAAACAGCTGGCTTATGATGAGCTTGACAAAGCGAAGGCGGAGCTTGACAGTGCAGCAGCAGAACTGAGCGATGCAAAAGCCAGTATATCTGACGGAGAAAAACAACTCGCAAACGGTACGGCAGAATACCAAACCAAAAAGGCCGAAGCTGAACAACTGCTTGCACAATCTCAAGCCGTGTTTGATGAAAACACAGAAAAATATAATGCCGCTTTAGCTGAATTCAATACAATGTATCAGTATCTTGCGGATACATACGGAAAGCCCGCGGCTGACATTCAGACTGCCGCGGCAAAGGCGGAGCTTGAAAGCGCGAAAGAAGAACTGGAGCGCGGCAAAACTGAGCTCGAGGCCGCAAAGAATCAGACTCAGGAGCAGCTGGACGCTGCCGCCGCCGAGATCGAAAACAACAGAGCCCTGCTCGAAAACGCTAAAAATGAATACGACCGAGGACTTGCGGAATATAACGAAGGTCTGGAAAAATACAACAGCGAACGCCAAAGCGCATTGGACGAACTGGATGAGGCCGAAAAGGAAATTGCCGACGCACAGGCGGAAATAGATGAACTGAGCTTACCGGAAATATATGTATTTACACTTGATGACAATTACGGTGTAAACGCTTTTTCCCAGGACGCGGAACGCGTAAATAATATCGCCAAGGTATTTCCGATACTGTTTTTTGTTGTCGCGGCGCTTGTATGCCTTACTACCATGACACGCATGGTAGACGAACAGCGCACAAAGATCGGCACCCTGTCAGCTCTCGGATACGGTACAGCCGCAATAGCTCTGCATTATCTTATATATTCATGCGTTGCGGCTTTTGCGGGCGGGATATTCGGTATAGCGCTGGGAAATATAGTGATCCCGCTTGTGATATTCAATACATATACGATACTTTATTCACTGCCGTCAATAGTTTTCGGAATAGATGCAATAAAGGCATTGGGCGCGTTTGCGGCAGCACTGCTGCTCACCGCTGCCGTTACTCTCTGGGCTGCGACGGACAGTCTGAAATCCTGCGCCGCGCAGCTGATGCGTCCGGCCGCTCCTAAAAACGGCAAAAAAGTTATTCTCGAGCGTGTAGGCTTTATATGGCGCCGCCTTTCATTTACAACAAAGGTGACCTGCCGAAACATACTCAGATATAAAAAACGTTTTTTTATGACTGTTCTTGGCATTGCCGGATGCTGCTCGCTGCTTGTCACGGGCTTCGGACTGAAAGACTCCATATCGGGAATGCTTCCCGTGCAGTACGGTGAAATCGAGAATTTTGATTTGACTGTATATCTTTTGGAAGATACTCAAGACGTACGGGACTGCATTGAACAAAACTCTGACAGCTGTATGTTTGTGCAAAATACCGGTTCCGATGCCAAAAGCTCATCAAAAAGTCTTGAATGTACTCTGCTTATTCCGCAAAGCAGTTCCGATTTCAGCGAATTTATCGATCTTCACAACCGCAAAACCGGTCAAAAGCTTGATTTCTTGCAGACAGGAGAAGCGGTTATAGCGGAAAAACTGTCTGCAAAGCTCGGGCTTGGCGTCGGCGATATGATATCAGTCAAAAGCAGCGACGGAGCATATGTCGACTTGACAGTAAGCGGCATTGCGGAAAACTATATATATAACTATGTCTATATGTCGGCACAGACCTATGAGAGCGTATTCGGTCAGCCGCCTGAATATAATCAGGTATTTGTAAAAACAACGGACCCTGCTGCCGCCGGCGACAATATAAGCCTTAATGAAAATGTCGCTTCGGTCATGAATACCGAGGATATGATGACAAGCTTTGATGATATTTTCGACAGCTTAAACGGAGTTGTTCTGCTTTTGATCATCAGCGCATGTCTGCTCAATTTTGTGGTTTTGTATAACCTCACCAATATAAATATCGGCGAACGCGTAAGAGAGATCGCTACTATAAAAGTGCTGGGTTTCTACCCGCTGGAAACCGATTCATATATATACCGCGAAAATGTAGTCCTTACTGCTGTGGGAACCGCGCTGGGGCTGTGGCTTGGAATTTATATGCATGATTTTGTTATAAAAACGGCAGAACTGGACATGATCATGTTTACTCGCTCAATCAATATCGAGAGCTATATTTTCAGCGCTTTGCTTACTTTTGTGTTTTCGGCGTTTGTCAACCTGTTTATGCATTTCAAACTCTCTGATATCAGTATGACAGAAAGCCTTAAATCAATAGAATAGGAGATGGAAATTATGAGGATTATAATCGCAGGACTGGGCAATACCGGCAGAATACTGACAAAAATACTGAAGGAAGACGGACATTCGATAGTCGCTGTTGATACAGACCCGGCCGCCGTTGCTCAGGCAGAATCGGATTTTAATATATCCGGTATTGTAGGCCACGCGGCAATGTCAGATACTCTTGTGGCGGCAGGGGCTGAAAGATCAGATCTTTTTATAGCCGCTACAGATCAGGACGAAAGAAACATACTCAGCTGTCTTTCGGCAAAGCATGTGGGGGTTGGACATGTTGCCGCTGTTACGCACTCGGCAGAATTTATAAGCGAGATGCCGTATTTTTCCACTATATGCGGCATCGACATGATTTTCAATCCCGAATATGAAACCGCATTGGAAATTTCGCGCGCAATACGTATCTCGTCCGCTGTTAATGTCATAAGCTTTGCGGGAGGACGTGCTGAGCTTGCGCATGTTACGGTTTGTGACGGCGCGGAAATAATCGGTAAATCTCTTGCCGCTGTACGCATGTCTTCTAAACTGTCCGTTCTGGTCTGCGCCGTGAAACGCAACGGCAGCGTCATAATTCCAGACGGCAGGTTTGTTATACAATGCAATGATGAAATTTATATTACCGGTCCGCATGACGATATCTATGAGTTTATGAAAATGATTGGCATGCCAAATCAGAAAATCAAAAATGTAATGATAATAGGCGGCAGCAATGTAGCTGTATTTTTGGCATATGAACTTGAAAAGTCCGGCATAGGAGTAAAACTGATAGACAGCAGCAAAAGCCGCTGTGAAAAAATCGGTAAAATGCTCAATAAGACACGTATCATTTGCAATGATCCGTTTGAGGACGGATTTCTTAAAAATATAGGCATTATGACTGCGGATTCGGTTATGGCTCTGTCCGGAAAAGATGAAGACAACGTGATTATGGCAATGTATGCAAATAAGATAGGCGCGAAAAAAATAATAACCAAGCTATCCAAAGGTCCGCTCAGCACTCTGCTTCCCAACATGGGCTATAACAGTGCCGTTATGTCTGAACAAAAGACCCTGTCGCGAATAGCCTTAAGCTATGTTCGAGCCCTGTCCGAAACACTCAGTTCAGCTGTCGGTACCGTCTGTAAAATAGCCGGAGGCGGAGCGGAAATCGTTGAGTTTATCGCCAAACCCGGTTTTGCGTATGCGGGAATACCGCTTATGAAACTGGATATCCGCAGCGGCTTGCTTATTGCAGGGATCGTAAGAGGCAAAGAAGTTCTGCATCCTAACGGAATGTCCTCTATACTTGAAGGCGACCGTGTCATAATCGTAAGCTCCGGCGAGTCACTTCGCAGTCTTAATGATATCATTGCAAAATAATTTCTTAAATTTTGAACTGATGACTCTTTTCTTAAATAAAAAAACATCCCCGTATCTGATCGGGGATGTTTTATATTGATTAATAATACGATATTACTATCGTTTGACCTTCATAGACGTATGCCTGCGACAGATTGTTATCAAATACACCGTCTATTGTAACATGAAACGACTTTTCCGTTGTTTTTTTAGTACCCATAAATGACTGAAACTCATTATACTGTATAAGCGGACGCCCGAACGACTCATAAATATCTTCATATTTCAAACTGAATATATTTGCGATCGTATCGCCGTCTGTTATACTTATCTGTCTGTTCTCAAAATTATTTTCATCCAAACCCTGTACCGTAACATACACGGTAACAGTTTCACTCTCAGGCCTGTTTAGTATACTGACTACAGTTACAGTCACCGCAACGGCTGCAATAATAAATACAGCCAAAAGAACAGGCAGATGCGCGCCCTGGAATATCCAATCATTAACACGTTTTAAAAATAGCTTAAACTGTTTCATAACATATGTTATTGCTGATCCTGCTGCTCAGTTTGGTTTTGTGCTTCAATCTCTTTATTTGTAGCATCAGTCAGAAGAGCCTCAACATCTCCGCCGTTCTGCAGATAGTCTTTGACAAGATCAATAAAGTAATCAAATGTCTTGAATTGAGTACTAAGCGAGCGTCCTGCTTCTGTTATGCATTCCATCATATCGAATACGCGGTCGTCAAGATTGTCCTCTTTGACGATTTCCGTTTCTATGGTAGGATCTTTATTCAGCTGTTCTTCGGGAGTAATTGTACCGTCGTCAATAATTATAGGTTCTTCGCCTAAAGTATACGGATTACCGGGCAGAGACCAGTTGGATTTATAAGCGGGATAACTCCATACCGGAGCGCCTTCATCTTCATCATCCATTTCCATGTCAAGATAATCAAGAACAAACAGTACAAGAGTGTCTATTGCCGTTTCTTTCTTTTTAAGATAAGTTGAATTCACATATACGCCTATATCATAATCACAGATTATATCACCGATATTCTTTTTACCTGTAGAAGAAACCGGCAGAGCGAACACACCCATGCTGTCAACGTCGGCATCATCAGTAGCAATATTTTTCGAATTGGTAAGGATCATCGCAGCCTGACCGGATTTAAACAGCTCTTCTGCCTGATCCTGTGTAGCTGTCATACAGTCACTGTTGAAAACGCCGGACTTGTAAAGGCTTTCAAGATCGGTTATCGCTCTTGACCAGCTGTTTACGATGCCGTACTTGGGCACATATGAATGCTCCGCAACTCCGCCTTCCATAAGTATAAGTTCATCGATCCAGTATTTCATACCACCGTCGGCAAAACCGGCCGCAAACGGAGTCACTCCGTTTTGGATAAAGGTATTTATGACGTTCTGGAACTGATCCCATGTCTTTGGTATTTTAAGTCCGTACTGTAAAAACAGGTCTTCATTGAAGAAAACGCCCTGATAATTGCCTTTAAGAGCCAGCATATGGTTCACGCCGTCAACATCAGTCGATGTATCCAAAACAAACTGTTTTCTGTCCTCGAAACATGAAGGATAAACACCCTGTATATCAACAAGGGAAGCTATGCGACCGCTTTCAATATATGGTGTTATAAGATCATCACGTTCGTACATAAAGAACGCTATATCACCGCTGTTCATTTTTTTGAGAAAGTCTTTTTTGCCTTCCTCATCCTCCGGGATAGTGACAAGTTCTATTTTTACGTAATCTACTTCCGTAAACATATTGCTGTCTTCAACAGCTTGCAGTATCTTCTGATACGTTTCGCTGTCTTCGGCATACGGCAGACCGAATTTAAGCGTGACCCAGCTTTCGCCGCTGACACAGCCAGAGAACAGTCCGACTACTGTTACCAATATAAGCAGCAGACTAACAAATTTAATGGTCTTTCTCATTATTATAATTCCTCCGAAAATACAGTTATACTGTGCATAATACATCAGCATAATAAATCATATCGGTATTATAACACAACTAAAAATTAAAATAAAGAGCTTTTTTACTAAAATTTATAAATTTTACTCTTATAATTTAAAATAAGCATCAAAAGCATAAAAACAGAGCAAAATAGCAGACAGCCAAGACCGGTTTTTAGTATAGTTGCACTACCGGGATGTAAAATTTTTGTCACAAATGCCGAAATTGCTGCAGAAAGAAAAGGATAAAGAAACCAGCCTTTAAAATTGCATTTGACTCCGGATACTTTCAGCAGCAGCCGCAGGTTGAGAACAGAAATAAGAACATTAGACACAGCCATAACGGCTATAAATCCGTCAATGCCGAAAAACGGTACTACTGCAGCTATCATGATTATCCGAACAGCTGAATCTATACAATTATGTATGAGTACCTTGCGCTGTAGTCCCAGGCCCTTGAGCAAGCCGTCACATATACTGTCCAGATACATAAACGGAACAATAGGCGACAGCAGCAAAAGCATTCTCGAGACCTGGCTTGAGTTATAGATAAGATGGCCCAGACTGTCGGAAAAGAGCCAGAATACACCTGCCGTCATTATTGACAGAACAAGAGTAATGGACGCGGCTCTGTTGATGATAGCAGTCATTGCCCTGCGGTCCGAGCGCGCGTGAGCGTCTGTAATCTCAGGCACAAGCAGCGTTGACATCGCGCTCAGAAAAGACGACGGAAAAAACAGAAGCGGCATAGCCATACCTTTGAGCGCACCGAAAGCGGACAGCGATACCGAACGTGAATGGGTAAACAGTGTCATTGCGCTTGGGACCAGCATATTTTCCGCAGTATGCAGCGCAGAGGCAAGATATCTTGAAGCTGCTATAGGTGCTGCGTTTCTGACAATGATACGCTTGCAGCCGGGCAAATTTGCTGTATTTTTGAGCGAATGCTTTTTCTGCAAAACAAGTCTGAGCGCCAGATATAAACAGGATACCGCTTCCGACAAGGTATTTGCCGCAAACACCGCGGCCAATAATACTCCGAGCCCGTACTTGGAAAAATACACAGCCGCAGCGGCGACAATACCCATTCTGGTCAGCTGCTCCAGTATCTGAGCTGTACAGCCGAAGACTACATTTTTTGATGCTGTAAAATATGCGGACAAAACATTGCAGACTGATATGAACGGAAGCGACAGCGACAGGACTCTGAGTGAATCCGCCGCGCGCATATCCGCTATCCAAAGCCTGCACAGGGTGTCGGAAAGCAAAAGCATCGCTACGCATGATACTGCACCGGTCATGACCGCTACAAAAACGGCGTTTTTTAGTATTTTTGCGGCGCCTCTGTCATCGCCCAAAGCAAATTTTTCGGCGCATAGCCGTGTTACTGTTACGGATATTCCCGACTGTGCCAACGTTATAAACAGAAAATAAACGGACGATACAAGCTGATAAAGCCCCATACCCTCCTCGCCTATACGTCCGGATATATAAATTCGGAAGACCATTCCCAGCCCGCGCAGAAAAAATCCTGTCCCCGTCAATAGCACGGCATTTTTCAACAGTCGGAATTTTTTCATTCTATCACCCTCGGTATATTCTAAAGCCGCAGGTTTAAATATATGCTTAAAAAATCAAAAACATTTGATTTTATATCAGTTATGGTGTATTATTATCAGTGAGGTGAAAAATATGGATGTTAAGGATTATATACGTACCATTCCCGATTTCCCCGCAAAGGGCGTAATGTTTCGGGATGTAACGACGGTTTTGCAGAACGCCGAGGGCTTTCGGCTTGCTGTCGACTGTCTGCAGAAGCTTGTTGAAGATATAGAATTTGATGTAATAGTGGGTATTGAATCGCGCGGATTCCTTTTCGGAACGCCTTTAGCATACAATCTAAACAAAGCATTTGTGCCTGTCCGCAAAAAAGGCAAGCTGCCTTTTGATACTATTGAGCAGGAATATTCTCTCGAGTACGGCAGCGCTGTAATCGAAATGCACAGCGACGCAATAAAGCCCGGTCAGAGGGTCGTTATAATAGACGATCTTATCGCGACGGGAGGGACTGTCAAGGCGGCAGCCCAGCTTGTCGAGAGACTGGGCGGAAGCGTGGAAAAAGCCATATTTTTAATAGAGCTGCCCGAGCTTGGCGGCAGAAAGACTCTGGAAGGGTATAAAGTGGATTCTGTAGTTCAGTTTGAAGGCGAGTAAAATCAAATCTGCATATTCGGCAACGGATGGATTTACCTGAAAATATAATCAGTCTCTGTGTCACTCAGAGACTGATTTTTATTTAATACGATTTGGCGGACACCGAAAAAGCTTTTAGGCAACCGCTGTAAAGCCGCTTACAAACCGGCTGCCAAACAACGTCAGGCTTTCAATAAAGAATAAACCCGAACGGCATAAATCCATTCGGGTATAGATCATAAAAGCTTTATCCAAAAGTTACAGGCACTGCGGCTCAGGGTCTGTATTTTTGAACTATTTGCAGCATTTTATCGTAATTCTGTTCCATTTCATCAACAAGCCGCAGCTGAGTGAGAGTGCGTACCAGATTGTGCTCGGGATAACTCGTTTTGAAGTATGTATCGCCCTCGAGATAGTCTGTCAGAAACCGCATGCCACATTCATATGTCATCATTACCGCGCCGTGCGGAAGCATACGTACCTCATCATCGGTAAGAGCGTTCCCGACACCGTCAAAATAGCCGCGGGTATACGCTTCAAACAGCTCAAGTGAAAAATGCACCTTAGACAGATCCTTTTCGTCCTCTGCCGCCGTAGATGCGCCGAAGCGTATCGCGTCACCGAAATCGTTGACCGAAAGTCCCGGCATTATCGTATCCAGATCTATAACGCAAACGCCCTTTCCGGTCTTTTCGTCCAGCAGTACATTGTTGAGCTTTGTGTCGTTATGTGTCACACGCAGCGGCAGCGTTACGCCCGTATCGATAGACGACTCACGCTCAAGACAGAACTCAACCTGCTCCTTTACGTCTTTCAGTCTGCCGCATTTATCAGCCTTCACTGCGTTTTTGAGATTTTCAAGACGCCACGCCGTATTGTGAAAATCCGGTATTATTTCATGCAGTGTCTGAGCTTTGAAACCTGAAAGTTTTTTCTGGAAATTACCGAACGCAACCGCGCTTTCGTAAAAGTCGTCTGAGTTTCTCGCGCTGTCCAGCGCTATTACGTTATCTATGTACACCGACAGCCGGTAACAGCCGCTGTCACAGCGAAAATATTTCTTACCGTCTTTGGTGCGGATATAGTTTATCGTCTTGTCATTCGGATAGTTTGCCTTAAGATATTCAGTCACGGCAAACAGATTGTCCATGAGGTCGTCAGGATTTTTGAAAATATCCGTATTTATTCGCTGAAACGTATACTTTTCGGAATCGGTGACAACAAGACATGTATCATTTATATGGCCGTTGCCCAGAGGGCTTATGCTAAGCACACTGCCCCTGATGTCAAACTGTTTTATTATATCCATTACTTCCATAGCGTTTTCGGATATACCCCCTGATCCTTGAGTGATTGTATGCCTGCCATAACCTTTGGCTTATCCTGAGCATAGGTGACGCCGTACCACTTGTCATTTGTCGTCAGCACGTCCACCGACGCGATCCCGTCACGCAGTATATCGTCGACGGTGACCGGCAGGAAAAACTCGCTTTTGAGCGGATTTTCCTTCAACGCCTTGTCAAGAAATACCGGAAACCTTTTTTCCAGCTCGTCTATAAACTCGCGGTTATAGCCCCACATATTCATAGACGCGATACTGTCGCCTGAGAGCGGAGTATATGTCTTTCCCTCGTCCTCTGTGAATTTTGCGTCGCTGCCGTCTGTCTCGATATGAGTACGCTCGTCTATTTTCAAAAGCTTGCCGTTTTCAACTTTACAGATGCCGCGTGACACATACCCGTTATCGGTCAGGGTATTTCTGAGTATATATCCGACAAGCGCGATGCCCAGACGGTCGTCCTTATCGCTGCGCATAAGATGTCTGTACAGCACTTTATAGGCATTGGGACCGTAGTAGTCGTCCGAATTTATAACAGCAAACGGACCGTCAATAACGTCTTTGCAGCAGAGTATGGCATGCGCCGTGCCCCACGGCTTTACCCTCCCCTGGGGAACCGAGTAGCCTGCAGGCAGCTTATCCAGCTCCTGAAAAACATATTCGGTATCAATTATTTTAGAAATCCTGTCGCCTATCGATTCCTTGAAGTCTTTTTCTATTTCATGCTTGATCACAAAAACTACTTTTTCAAATCCTGCCGCAATAGCGTCATAAATTGAAAAATCGATTATCAAATGACCCTGCGTATCAATGGGATCTATCTGTTTGAGTCCGCCGTACCTGCTTCCCATACCGGCTGCCATCACAACAAGAGCAGGTTTTACCATAATGTTCCTCCTCCTTTAAAATAAGGTAATTTCAGTATATCATACAATACCGCTGATTACAATAATATTTTGCATTACAGTTCTTTTATTATACAAATAACGCCCCATATTGTTGACAATATCACGGGTAAATAGTATAATTTCTGTATGATTTAAAGGAGGCGGGTTATGGCTATTATCGGCGGACTCAACAGCGTACCTGATGTAAAGGTGCTTGTTTTATATATACTAAATTACGCCGGCGGGCAGCTCTCAAAGGAAAATCTGATACGCATAGCTCTGGACGGCGGCACTGCCGAGTACTTTGATATCGCGCAGGCAATAGATGGACTT
Source organism: uncultured Clostridia bacterium (assembly GCA_944387905.1). GTDB lineage: Bacteria > Bacillota > Clostridia > Oscillospirales > QAKW01 > RGIG9041. The sequence goes on along the minus strand of CALXGU010000016.1, from coordinate 1,054 downwards.
ATGAACAGCGGGCTTGTTGACTTTGTCAGTCAGAATACGCCCGACCAACTGTATATAACGGAGCTCGGACGGGAAACGCTCTCGGTTTTCGAACGCAGCCTGCCGCTGAGCGTGAGAAGAAAAAATCAGAGCGCGCTTTTGCGGCTGCTTGCAGAGATAGAACGCAAACGCAGCATAAAGAGCAAGATCGAGCAGAAAGAGCAGGGATTTGAGGTGGTATGCACCATTCTCGAGGGTGAGGATACGTTGCTTGAGTACAGGCTGTTTGTCCCGACTCTTATTCAGGCACAGATGATAGTAGACCAATTTGAAACAGATCCTATAAGCAAGTATAAAAGCATACTTCAACTTCTGATCGACGAAAAATTATTTGAGGAAGAGTACGACAATGAGTAAATTACGAGGTTTCGGCGTAGGGGCGCTTGTATTCATACTGGTGTTGGTTATATATTTTGTTCTAAACGCAGTGACAAAAAAGCCCGAGAAAGCATATGATTTTTCCGCCGGCACACAGCACGGCCAGGTCATAAGTCTATCGGACAACTACGGAAAATGTCCGACAGTCCTTATATTTATCGACCCTCAGGTCGAAGGCTCTACCGATCTGCTGTCGCGGATAATTGAGCGCAGAAAGGACGCGGATATCATCGCAATGTCAATCAGCACTCTTTCGGAGGAAGAACAAAAATCAATACTTTCCGAGGATATACTGGGGCTGGACAAGCTGTGTTTTGAAAGCAGTGAGGCTGTAAGTGAATACAATATCGGCGCCGCAACTCCCATCACATACTTTATTGACCAGCAGGGATATGTACAGGAAGTGTATGTGGGGGCGATGCGTGACTCGTCGATAGAAAAATGCATTGATAAGATCAGTTGATAAAAAAAGCCTGCCGGACAAAAGCGTGGTGTCGTTAAGGGACAAAGCAATCGAATGGGATACAAAAACCGGTTTTCGGTCAAAATGACCGAAAACCGGTTTTATTAATCTCTTTAAGCCGATTTGGATAATCCGTTATACAGGTATATACATTTTATTATTTCTCATACAAAA
>CALXGU010000015.1 GCA_944387905.1 uncultured Clostridia bacterium | reverse complement strand
GTGTAGTATTAAAAAACAAAGAGGGACGTATATCAGTCCCTCTTTTATATCACTACGGATGAAAATTTAATTACAGTTTTTAAAGCAGCCATAAAGCTTAAAAGTATTATGTTATTTTAAGACAACTTGCTATCAAACCATTTAAAGTCTTTATGCGTCATTCAGGCGACAGCTTATTGTTCAGCATCATTTTCTGCATTTTCCTCATCGTCGGATCGCCTGTTTTTCCTTTTATCTACTATATTTCTCACAGCCTCTCCTGCGATCAGGAACAAAAGCGCGCTTGCCGACGCCTGTATAATATTGAACGGTACAGAATCAACAGCAGCTGTAGTAAGAGCTGCCGACAGCTGTGACCCTGAAATAATAAGCAGCACGACTTCACTTACATAGTATCCCGCAACTGTCACTATTCCGGAAAGGCAGATGAGTATATCCTGCACAAGTATTTTTTTTGACGCGCGCATAAGCAGCTTTGCAGAAAGCACAACAAGCGTCTTGACAATTACAGTCGGTATAACATAAATCATACTTCCAAGCGTCAGATCGGCAAAAGCCGCTCCTACCGCAGCGGCTGCCACAGCATATGGCGCCGGCAGAAATACCACCGCAAAATATATCATTGCGTCTCCGATATGAATGTACGCTCCGCCGCCTATAGGCGCGACAGCTCCGGTCAGTGTGGCGGCATATATCAGCGCCGCAAAAAGTGCTGATTTTGTAAGCATATTCATCTTTTTATTACTCATATACAGTACTCCTTCAACAATCCCAGCTTATTTTCAAACTGCATTCCGTATAATCTGTCTCCATTATTATTATAAGTGTCCTTTGCACATATTTCAACAAAATCTGCAGCTGTTTTTACTGCCCGGACAATATTCTGCGTTTTCAAAACGACACCGCTGATTACACTTGCAAAAACATCTCCTGTTCCACAGTAAGTGACAGGAAATTTTTCATTGTCGGTAAGTACGGTTTTACCGGTCTGATATATAAGATTTGATATCCTTCCCTCTTTTATTTCAGGTACAGTTGCGCTTTCCAGTCCGGTAACGACAACACACTGTGCGCCTGTAGCTTTACACATATTTTCTATTTGAGCAACAGTAAATCCTTTTTTCGGATAATCATTGCCGCTAACAGCGCAAAGCTCTGTAAGATTAGGGGTAATAATATCTGCCGAAGACACCAGATGTCTCATATATTCAAGAGTTTGAAGGCTGCACGTACTGTATAGCTCTCCGTTGTCCCCCAAGACAGGGTCAACAAGCTTTACGGCGTTTTTGCCGAATTTACTCATAAACTCATCGGTTATCATCGCCTGTACGGCAGAACCGAAAAAGCCGCTGTATATAATATCAAAGTCAAGGCCCAGGTTTTCCCAGCATTTTATATAGTCCGGCATGTGATCGGTAAAATCATAAAAAGTATAACTTTCAAACCCGGTATGATTCGAAAGGACAGCCGTGGGAAGGACGGCACACTCATAGCCGCAGGCAGACACTATCGGCAGCGCTACAGTAAGTGAGCACCTGCCCACTCCCGACAAATCATTTATAAGCGCCGCTCTTTTCATGAGTACGCCTCCTTCCGTTTTGTTTTCTATATTACTATATCACGGCAATGGTCTTATTAAAACTATCAATTTGTTTTATTTTTATATGACCAGTTTAATCTTGGGCTGATCTTGCGATATTAGCGAACTGCTGAAGGACATCAGCGGAATATCCGAGTATTGCCGGAAAATTATCATCATAAATACCCTGAGAAATCATTTCCCAAGCATACTCCTTAAGGGTCTGATCGCTGCTGTCCTTATACTCAAGACTATCATTATCAAAGCCGAGAATCTCTGCAAACTCAGGACTGTAATATCCGCTTTTCATAAGAGAAATTATATTGTCGATCTGTTGCTGGCGCTGGCTGTTGCTGACTTTTTGCGCGTTTGTCTGACTGTTTATGATCTTATATTGCTGATCGAGCGCCGCGATCTTCTCTTCATACTCACGGTCAAGCGCGTCTTTTTGCTGCTGGTATTCAAACTGACGGTTTTCCATATCCAGATCGGACGCATCTTTTTGCTGCTGATATTCAAACTGACGGTTTTCAAATTCACGGTCAAGAGCATCCTGTTCACGGTCATATTCAGTCTGAAGAGCATCCGAAAGTCTGTCTGCGCGGTCTGTAGCGGAATTATACAAAAGCTGTGCGATTTTTTCATTGCTGTCATAGGCAGACTGAGCGGCATCTGCCGCTATCTGCTGCTTTGCGTCAAGAGTATCGCTGTTTATTTGATTTCTCTGATTCATATAACTGTTATCATAAGCCGCGCGAGTACTTTCAGACAAGCCTCCGGAAATTCCGTCTGCTTTCAGCTGCTGATCAAGACCGAGCGTATTTTGAAGATTTTTTATATACGCCTGACGCAATCTTGAACTGCCCTCTTCATCGGCGGCCGTCAGCTGATCGCTGAAATTCTGCTGACGATTCTGTTCAGCCTGTTCAAGAGCATTTGCATATGAATTCACCGCCGATACCGCAGCTGCCATGCCGGCATCGATGACATTATATTCACTTCCGTCATCGCCGCCGCTGTATCCGTAGCTGTTTCGGATACTCTCAGCCTGATTATGGAGCTGCTGCTTCAGATCCTTGTCATCTGTATTGCGCCATGCATTTTCAAGCTGCTCTATACGCTTGAGATCTTCCTTACTCATTAAACTATTATCAAAAATACTTGCCATTTTTTTCTCCTTTACATTATCGTATATTCTATAAGAAAGCTGCGCAGAGTAAACGGCTGGTCAAAATTATTATTTTCAAACCTGAGCTTTATACTACGTCCGCGCTTGTGCAGAAGTCTTTTATATACGGCGTAACTTTGTGGACGGTCACTGTATGTAAATCTCGGATAGCTTATATTTTCATATCTGAATACCGAAAGTTCACCGCCGTAATCCTTTATCACACGCCAGTCGTCATTATCGAATTTGGCGCATATCTTTACATCGGTATTCAATAAGGCGCCGTCAGATGCCATCTGTGAAGACAAAAGTGTGCCCATGCGTTCAAAAAACTTATTTACATGAAAGCTTTGACAGTATATCGCAGGTGTCTCCCAGTAAGCGTTTATTGTGTTATATACCACCTGACCGTCTGTTATATTCACTTCATCACGATAGTCGCTGTTTGAAACGAAATTTTTATTGAAGCGGAATATATACTCACCGTCTGAAAAATACAGATATCCCTGATGCTCCCACAGATATTTTGCGTTCACGCCTTTCCATATATACCCGTCATACTGACGGTATGAGAACGGCTCTGATCCGCTTTTGAAATATTGTTTTGAATCGAGCAGGTACAGAGTATCTGAGCGGTTTGAAATAACAAGGAAATCATCATATGCAATCATTTTACAGTTTTCAAGCTGTTCTTTTTGCAGATGATAATTGATCATTGCCGATCTGTTCTGACAGTACCGTTCATCCAGAACTCCGCTTGCCGTTATAGCAGAAACGCCTTTTTCGGTGAGATAAACCACCTCGTTGTCAAACACCTCGGTAAGCGCGCTTCCCATAGGCCTTGCGGTTCTGAATATCCCGCTTATAAGAAACAGAGCGTTAGGCAGAAATTCGACCGCGGTCTGCGGATCCTGAGTATTGCCCGAAACCATATAAATATTGTCATTGCATATTACCGCAAGCCGTGTGTCATCACCTGCCAGTAAAACTATCTGTGTATCAGACTGTCCTACCTTTAAATAATTTAGATCAGGGAAATATAAATGATTATCCATGTCCGAATAATAGATCATATTCGGCAAATCACTGTTTGCCGCAAGAAAGACCCTGTCTTTATAACCCGCAACACCGTACATTGTCATACTTCTGCACTTTGCAATTTTATACGCGTTTTGTGCAAAAGAGTCATAGAGATAAATAATTTTCAGATTGTCTTCGCCCTCGACAGACGTCGCGGGAGGCGGCATAACAAATTTAACCGTCCTTTGAGTATTGGAAGAAATCGCCGCCGGTGTCCACTGACCGTCGGACGTTTTAGTAAAGGCGTGTACTGTAGAATTAGACTTGATATCCATATGCACAGTAAATTCATTTGCCGCACCATCACACACAAACTGTTCGCTTATATACGGATTAAGCAGATTTACAGCTTCATATGAGCTCCCGGCGCCGTCAGGCGTACAGCCTATAAAAAGTACCGGCAGATACAGTCCCTCAAACGGATTGGTGTACTCTGTGACAGTAGTGCTTCCGTCGCTTCCGATATAAAATATCTCTCCGTCATCAATACGGTAAATAAAAACAAAATTGCCGTTTAAAAAAAACATACAGTCCTCCGACTGCATGGCGGTGCAATCGTCAAAATCGTCCGGAAGATCAACCGTAACAGTATCTTCGCTCTCAAAATCATAACAGCTGGAACTGACCGCCATCACATCGCCGGAGATAAAAAAATACAGCTCCTTATCAGGCGATGAAAACTTGAACACACCGCCAAGTGTTCCGAACTGTTCGGATTTTTTGCAGATGGTATATCCCGGACGTTTGCTTATCTGTCCCAAGCCGGTGCGTATCATATTGACAGTCCCCGGCTGCTCACTGCCGTCATAGTAGCTTATTCCGTCGGCGCGCGATATTGAGCGCTCGTCTTCGGCAGACGTGCTGTCTATGCCGTGAATACTCGTGCTTTTTACCGTACCTGATGAAGAGACCGACCCGCTCATTATATTATTTGTGATAAAGCGCATCTACATATCCTCCATCCTCACCACCGTCATAACAGCTCCGTCCTGATTGAACTGTGCAATATTTGAAAGTATCGTATTGTACATATCCAAAAACGCGTAGTATCTGCGCATGTCACTGTCTGACAGCACAGCATATGCCGCGGCAAAATACGGTATAGCGTTTTGCGCGTGCTCACAAATCTCAAACTCAGTATCCGGATCGCTCAGCTCTGAAATTTCCGACGGGTATGCGCAGTACTTAATACTGACATCCCTGTCACCCTGAACGATAATATGCTTATCATCGATCCGTGTATAGCTGACACCTGAGCCTAAGAGCCTGAATGTATCGTCCGGTATCTCTGTGACCGCGCCTGCAGCGGCGTTAAAGCTTTTGACTATCGGAGATACTGTTGTGGCAATTTGTCTTTGCGCGATATCATAATAACCGGCGAGCACTCCTTTCATATGGTGATAATCGTCCTCTCCTACGAGTCCGCGTACCAGATCGTTAACCTGATTTATAGTCATTTTGTACCTCCTTTTTAAATCAGGGACGCGGAATATTCCGCGTCCCTTTCAGATTACGGAAGCTCTATTGCAGCAACCTTAACATTGGCATTGCCTGCCGTAATAAGAATACAGCCGCGATTCTGCCCTGAAACGTGCATATACTTTCCGCTTTCCACCGTTATCACCTTTTTTTCGCTTGAAGCGAGAGTAACGGTAAGATCACTTATTCCCTGAATACTGTCACCGGCTTTAACGGTAACGGTATTTTCTGAAGTTGTTCCGTTTTCCAGAATAAGCAGGATTCTTGCGTCCTCCTTATTAGAATAATCCACAAGTGCCCCGTCAGTTGCATCAACAGCAACAGCTGCGGGCAATGTCTGAGCCTCATTGAACTTAAGGCTTGTGTTTACAACAGTTGTAGCAGCCATTAACATATCCTCCTTTTAATTATTTATGTGCTTTAATTACGTACAGTTCCTTAGGACGAACAATCTTACCGCCGTACACGTTAAGACCTTTTACAGCGTCTGCGAAGTATGATTCCGGGCGGTAAGCCTCAGTCTCGTCGATTCCGCCGGCAAAAGCTATAGCGCGGTTTGTGCGCACCATCATATAATCGTCTGTGCCGTCATTATACAGGTTATTTGACATCTTGACCTTGCAGTTGTCGTACATTCCGGCAATACCCTTGCTTATAAGCTCATCGTTGTTAGTTTTAAGCTCAGTCAGGGCATCGCGGAAAAGATGATAGAAAAACGGCGACACGGTGATGGATACATTGTCCTCGACGTCGACATCGTTTTCCCTCAGCTGCAGAAGAGCCGCATCAACAAGCTCTTTTGCCTTCTGAGCGGAGTCCACTTTTGTAGATTCCGAGAAAAACTCGGCGTCCTTGGCAAGAGTAGCGACAAAGTGATCGCGTGTTCTTGCCATTTTTGCCGTAGCCTCTCTTATAAGCACTTCCATAAGTCCGTTTGTAGACTGTGCCTTGTCTATATCATCGATCATAAAATTAAACGCCTTTGCCTGATCGATATCCAGATGTATGCTTGTCCCCTCAACTGCGACAGGCGCAGGGATTCCGTTTCCGGGTACGTAATCAAAAATATCCGGAGCTCCGACACCGAGTATTTTTACCCTCGCGCCCTGCTTTGCCTCGCCTTCAAACTGAGTCCAGCAATCCTCGACCAGTCTGCATTTCTTTTCAAGTTCGGTCTGAATAAATTTCGACCAAATTACTGATTTAAAATTAGAAAAAGCCATTTTTATACTCCTTTACAGTCTTTTTAGTGATTTCATAGCCTTCCTGAAAATAACAGGATTGTCAAGATCACGCTTGGTGAGCCTGTCCAGTTCTTTTGAGCTGAAGAACTCGCCGCTGGCGTCCTCCGAAACGCCTACTGCACCCGTTTCAGGCGGACGTTTGCATAAACTGCTTGCGTTTGCTGATTTTATCGCGGAGAATGCCACCTTGGCGTCAACACCGCTTTCTATCAGCCTCAAAAAATCTCCGCCTATGCTCTCCAGGTCCGCAACGCTCGGATCGATCTGACGAATAGCCTCAAGATCTGCCTGCATTCTGTTTTCCACAAGCTTTGAAAGATACATATCACTCTGCTTTTTATACTTATCGGCGTCTGCTGCACGGCCCAGTTGGGCCCGCAGTCTGTCGATTTCTTTTTTATAAGCCTCGTTTTCAAGCCGCATCTTTCTGAATCCTGAGTTTTCGGCGGCTGTCTGCCTACGGCCGGTGAGCTCCGTCTGTGTGACGGGAACGGGCGTCCCCGTTCCGTCACCACCTACACTTGCATTGCCGCTCTGTACAGGCTCCACGACTGCCTGTCGTGCGTCGTTTACCGCATTTAAATTTTCCATATTTTTATCCCCATCTTTCAAGAAGTCTTGCCAATATAACCGCAGCCTCCTGACGAGTCAGGTTCGCACGCGGGTTAAAATTGTTATTTTCATCGCCAAGCATCAGCCCGGCATCGGTGACCTTTTTTACAGCTTCCTTTGCCCAGGTCGAGATATCGGCATCATCATTATACTTTTCCACATTATCTTCCTCCGAAATAATAAAGCTTTCGCTGTAGTAAACTCCTGTCTTATTCGGTATTCCAAGATAAAAACTGGGATCGACCGGAGTATTGCCGGAATCGTTGAGCTGAAAGTGCAGATGCAGACCGGTAACATTGCCTGTATCGCCCATTTTGGCTATAACAGTTGTGCGGTTTACGCTCTGTCCGACAGTAACTCTCACGCTGCCCTCTTCAAGATGGCAGAAAATATGCCGGTTTCCGCTGCTGTCGCCGATAGATACATATCTGCCCCAGCCGTTTTCATCATATGCTATTACACGCACGGTCCCGTCGCAGGTGGCATAAACATCTCTGTTATCCGCGACAAAATCAATCCCCTTATGCCCGTCTTTCCAATAGCTCCCGCTTTGACCGTAGGTTGCCGTAACAGTAAATTTCCCCGTTACAGGTAAGTTTGTCATTTATTGTCACCTCCCCCGTTGTCTATTTCGTCTTTTGCATTCTTCAAAAATTTCGCTATCCAGCCGGGAAGCGCCTGGTTATTGCATCTGTATATATTCTCGATTATCGAAATGCTTTCCGTTACCGCAATATAAACGCAGATAACACTTGAAAACAGTAAATTTTCAGGCACGCTGAGTCCTACCGACGACACGGCGTAAGGTATAAGCACGTCAAGGAAGGTGCCGAATGCCAACGCCAAAAACAGCACTACTTTCTTTATTACTCCCTTGTAAGCCTTTTGGCTGGACAGTCCGCTGCCGTCCATTATAGATGCAAGAATACCCGTCACTATGTCAAACAGCACTACGGCGCCCACGATCGTATACGCCAAACCGTACAGCTTGAAATAAGCCAATACGGCGCCGCCCGCTACTGACAGCAGGTATTTTATATTATTCATTATCTTTATCCCTCTCTTGATTTATTTTTACGTCTAAACGACCTGACCTGAGTCTGTATCAGTCACTTGATTTATCATACTTTGCAGGCTGCTCACTAAATTCTGCAGATCATTCAGAGTTGCGACAGGAGAAAACACCCACGCTCCCGTTTTTAAGACAGTTTTTCCAAACTCGGATATATTAGAAACGTACATTGTATCCGATACCCCCTGGTATTGAAAATACGAGCACAGATCAACGCTTCCGTTTATCCACTCCAAAAGAGTCCAGGTATTTGTGGAATAATTGTTATCAGCATTGCAAATATAATAATAATCAGGACCGCCTACAATGTATATCGAATCAACAATACCGCTTCCGCTTTCGGTAAGAGCAAGATCAAAAAGCCGTATTCCGTTGCCCCAGGTCATTGTGCTGTCGGTAAGACCGTGCGACTGTATTGCGGCTTTTGCCGAGTCAATATTTCCAAAAGCGCATGGCAGTGACGGAGATATACAGGAAACAGCCGCGGTGCCGTCTTGTATTTCCTGTGACAGACTGCGGCTTCTCAGATTTATAACACCGTCCTTGCGGTAAAATATACTGTCATTGATAAAGCCCGTGGGGTCAGTATCTGTATTTATTATTATCTGTTCACTGTCAGCATCGAGCTTTTGTGCAAGCATATCGTCTGTTTGCGCAACAGTATATGAATCTATATCATTGAATTTCTGCTGTACATATTTTTCAGTAGCTATATTTTCATAGACAGTTTCTTTAGCTCTGAAAACCTGTTTTGCAAAATCAGATACATTTTTGATTTTTATATCCTCGTATCCCATGTCAGCAAAATGTCCGTACACGTCCGCCGTACCCTCAGCCCAAACTGAGCTTCTCCATGCCTTGTGATCAGTTTTCCGGTCATAATTATCTATATAATACAATGTCCTGATGGTGACAATATACAGTTTGTCGATCAGAGCTCCGTCTTTGCTGTACAAATCCATAAGGTGTATGCAGGAGGTATTGTTTTCAGTCTTATCAGTAAGCCCGTGCGACTCTATTGCGCTGTCGAGATCATCTGCATTGTCATAAACGCAAAGAGCCGGAGACAGGTATATCTCAGCTTTATCTCCGTCCGCGGGAGCGGATATAAGCCAGTTTTTATACAGCTTGAGCTGAGTGTCTTCTCTGCAGATAAATGCCGTATCCTGAGCAGACGGCTGAGAGCTCACATCCTGTATCACATTTTCGCTGTCATTATCGGTTTTGAGCTCCAGCATTGAGTCGGTCTGAGTTTTGGTATATACCTGGGTTTTGTCATATACATTCTGTACATCAGCCTTTTGCGACAGCATACTGTCCGTCTGAGTTTTGGTATATACCTGTGAGGCGTCTGCCTTAAGACCGAGGTAACCGTCCGCCTCACTTTTATTATACGTCTCGGTTTTTTTATAGACACTGTCATCGTCCGCTTTTGTATCAAGCAGCGAGTCGGTCTGCTCTTTTGTATATACGTTTTGAGCCGGCGCCGCAGCGTTTGCCGTATCTATGACCTCGTTTAATTTGGGAATGATCACCTGTCTGGGCAGATAATCAAAAAACTCTTTCATATCCTGAGCATTCTTGCCCGGTACGTCTGATTGATTTACGTGATAACGTTTCTGATTGAAAAGTTCTGTATCACTGATTTTGGATATCGACATCATTTTGTCCTCCTCTGCTCTTTATTATCTGTTCCAGTTTTGATTTAGGTACAGAGCTGTCGTCGTCCAGCGCCGAAACATACTCTTCAAATGTCAGATGACCCATGCTGAAAAGCTGGCTCAAAGACTGTTCTCTGGCATATTTGGAAAACGGGTTTGTGCTTGACACATCAACCCGTACCTGAGGCTGAAGAATATCAAGCTGACCTGCACTGATTTTTTCTCCTCCTGGAAGAGTGATACCATCCGGGTTATAGACTATCCACTGTCTGTACCATATCAATGCTATATCCTCGACCAGACGTCTGAAAGCTGCTGTCTGTTCATTGAGAGGAATAGCAGCCTGATCCCTTACGGCAATGATAGCAGTACCAGAAGCCTTTGTAGGATCTATGTTACCCAGCGATGCATCGCCCGCGCCCGCAAGCTGACGGGTTGTAAGCAGCAGTTCTTCGCTGAGCGCCTTGGCATCGGGCGCCATAGGCGACGGTGTGAGATAATTAACAGCGTCCTTGACGGAATTTATACTTGAGCCCTCAACTTCTATTGCAGTACCCACCTCTGACAGCGCCTTAGGATTTGCGATACGGTCGCCGGCGTAAATGAGTCTGGAATAGGCTGTAAGCTTTGCATTGATAAGCCGTCTTGCAAGATTTCGGTTTATCTCGATCTGATTTGGTATAACGGGCAGCACCTCGCCGTAGCCGCGCGCCGTAGAGCGTTTACGCGAACAGATAAGAGACGCCAGCGGATAGCAATTCATGCCTTTTATCACCTGTCTGGGCTGATAAACGACAGTTTTTGTGGAACGTGTGAAATACAGATCGCCGTCTATCAGTTCCAGTTTTAAAAGACTGACGCACTTGTCACGTCCCAGATCCTCCAGATCCTCATCAGGCAAAATAGTCATATAAATTTCTTTGGAAATTCCGTTTTTCTGAGCCTGAGCTCTGATGTCGCTGACCGACTTGCGTTCTCGGATTATTATGTAAGGCTGAGCTGAGATGTCCGGATTAGATTCATCCGCAAGAAAAACGTCGGTGCGCTCAAGCACCTGACAGGATCCGGCGCCGTCGTAAAAATATATATAGCTGTCGCCCGAAATCATGGCGGCCTTTACTACATCCCAGCATTTTGTATCCATTTTAAGCCGCTCCCATTGCTGAGCGGCGATACGCGACAGCCCTGCGCATACGCGCTGCATACGCTCATCGCTTATAGGCGCCGAATAATTGATGCTCATATCGTTCATTGCCACCATTGCCGTTTTGTACTTGACAAGCGGAGCAATAAAATTATAGACCGGCAGTTGTTCGTCTCTGTTTTCAAGCCCGTACCACTGATCACCTTCATAGAAACGATACGCCCGCACCGTATCTTCCTCAATACCCATTTTCAAATGAGTATCAAGGCAGTTTTCATACTCGCCCCAGATCTGGCCGGCCGTAACTATTGTGTCATACAGCTTACTCATTTACTGTCACCGCCTTTATATTTGTCCGGCTTGCCATATGCTTCTATATTCTGAAGTAAGATATTGAGCTGTTCTATTTCATTTCTGGCGGTATTTTGACTGCTCTTTTTATATCTATGCTTTTTAACTGCAAAACATACTGCACCGGCAGCAAGTATTATTCCGGTAAAAACCAATACTTCCATTTTTCCTCCTCTATATTATCTTGAACTGTTTTTCACTGTCAAAAGGGGACAGACGTTTTTCAAAGGTAAACCCGTACCTGTACTCAGGTGGCAGCGGTTGGGCAGGCTTAGGCTGACCGGAGATAAAGTATCGTATTGCGTCCGGCGCATGAGTCAGCTCATGAGGGACAACTGCGCAATCGGACGGATTCTGAACGTCACACTGCAGCATAGAAATACATCGAATAAGATTTGAGCAGCAATCGAATATTCTGAGTCTGGCGGCAGGCATTCCACACTCGTCCGAGTATACATGCAGCCACTCCTTCATTGCCATCCATCCTGAAATACGGCCGGCAGAAACACGTGTCAGATTGATTCCGTTTTCCGCAAACAGTCCGGCTATACTTTTGCCGCTGTCTTTCTGTCTGTTCCAAAGGTCGGGCGGTGCGAAAACCGCACGGATCTTATCGCCTGAACAAAGCTCTTTCAATCTTAGAGCCGCCTGCGATACAATAAGCCCTTTTCCTCCGTTGTCTTTACCCTCATATATTTCAGCTGTAACAAAGGCATTGCAAAAACCGTCGACCGCTATTTTATAAGCGGCAAGCATATCAAGACCGTAGTCAAGACAAATATACTTTCTCCAATCGTCCGGTATTTCAAAAGGCGTCATAACATGTATATTGCGGTCAAATTCATCAAAGAATCTGCCCTCAGCAATATCCCAGCAACCGTCAAGCAATGCCATTCTATCTTTTTTGCCCAGAGCTTCAAGACGTTTGATATACATCGGATCGGATTTCATCAAAAATCCGTTGTCGGTAATTTTGGCAGGTATAAATACTCTTGTCATACCGTCCAAATACATAACCTTATCAGGCAGGCAGCAGTCTATGAACCGCTTTTTAACCCAGCTGTGACCGATGCCTCCAGGATTGGTGCTGCTTTTCACTGATTTTGGATAACCGTTTACGCCTCTGCAGCGAGAAAGCAAATATAAATACATACTTTCCGTAAAATGGGTAAGCTCATCAAAGCGTATAACATCATATTCTGCCGACTGGTATCTGAACACATCCTGTTCGCTGTCACAATAGGCAAAGTCTATCAGCGATCCGTTTACAAACGTCCCCGTGTGATCGGCTTTCCGATAGCTGTAAACCTGTTGTGGATAAAGCATCAAAGACGTGCGGATAATGGATTTTTCCAGTTCCGGAAGAGTACGTCTGAAAATTATTTGCTTAGACGCAGGATATTTCATTGCGTACAGGAAAGCGTCAATAATCTGACCGTAGCTTTTTCCTCCGCCTGCGGCGCCGCCGTAAAGTACCTCAGATTCATACGAATCGCAAAATTTTTTCTGCCGTTTTGAAACGGAGATATCCATCAGTCAACAACCTTTATATTCACCTTAAATTCGCCGGTGTCCAAACTGTCCTGACAATCCAGAATTTCCCTGACAAGCTTAACTGCGTCCGGCGCACCGCCCAAAGCGCGCTTTATTATTGCAGCCGCTATTGCCTGCTGAACGGTAAAGCTGGGACCGATAATAGCCTCATCAGGATCGGTTATCTTTTTTCTGCACAGTTTTTTAATGGTATCGTCAAATGTTTTATTTTTGGCCATCGTTTACTGCCCCCTTTCATATACAGATTTTAACCTTTAAAACCGAACAAAACGAACAGATTAAGCTGAATATTTGCATGTCGAAATAGGGCGAATAAAAATATATTAATAATATTGACAATATAGTAAATATGTGCTATACTAACAAATACATCGCGGAGTAGAGCAGTTGGTAGCTCGTCGGGCTCATAACCCGAAGGTCGTTGGTTCAAGTCCTTCCTCCGCAACCATATCGAGTGTTCGCAGCATCTGCTGCGAACACTTTTTATTTATCTGTTTAAACATTCTTTCCAAGCTGAGTTACAGCACGGTTTACGCTGAAACTCAGCTTTACAGAATAAAAATAAGCCTCTGTTTTGCATAGACAAAACAGAGGCTTATTTAAACGAATTTATTCCGACTTACGCTGCATATGCAGCTGTGTGAAATATATCTGTATTTATTATGGAGATCAAATCAGTTTAAGCAGATCGGAGAAATGAGAAATGGGAATATCCGTTTTCACATAATCAGCGGCAGGACCTATTCCTATTGCAGTAAATTTACCTGCTTTTGCTGCATCGATCCCCGATTGGGCATCCTCGACCACATAACAGTCACTTGGTTTAAGACCCAGCATTTCTGCAGCTTTTAAAAACACTTCCGGATCAGGTTTGCTGTTTTTGATATTATTACCGTCCGAGACAGCATCGAAATAATTCCTGTAACCCAGTCTTTCCAAAATAAAAGGAGTATTTTTGCTGGATGAACCTATTGCAATTTTATAACCTTTATTTTTAATTTCCTCAAGCGTTTCTGTGACACCCTCAAACCGATCGTCAGGCGTAAGATTTGCAAGCAAAATCTTATAAATATCATTTTTCTTTTCGGCAAGAGCCAGTTTTTGTTCGGGAGTGTATGTTTTTGCGGCATTTTCCAAAACGATATCAAGGCTTTCCATTCTGCTCACGCCCCGCAGTCGATCGTTTATTTTGCTGTCAAAATATATATTTTCCGCACTGGCAACCTGTTTCCAGGCAAGGTAGTGATATTTGTCAGTGCCAACGATTACACCGTCTAAATCAAATATAAAAGCTTTCATGGTTTCTCCTTTTACTGTCAGACTAAATACTGACCTTTTTGATTTCTTGATTGAAGCGCGAAAAGTCTTCTTTAGATATACCAAACATATCAAGATAAGTCATACCGGAAACGGTCGAAGTCAGAAATTCCTCATTTTCACCGCTTGCCATAGCAAAAGCCTGCTTAAGAGTATCTGCAAAAACTTTGGAAGCTTTTTCGTCTTTAATGATATCGTAAACCAGACTGTCTGCGCTGAACGGATGCTCAAAATCGATATTCATCGTATAGCTGTATGAATACTCGCCCTCGGTAAGCTCAAATGTATCTCTGCCTGAATAAGGCAAGGTGACGTATGCTTTTGCGCCGTGAGGAACAACAATCTTGATATTGAATTCATTTGCATTGACAAACCAGTCACAGCAGTACACACCAACTGGCGAATCGAATGTCATACGGGATTTTGTGACAAATCTGCTGGGGATGGGGTGAATTTCGGCCTTTTTCCAAGCTGTATCAGCAGATATCAGTCCGCCTATGTAAGCATACACCGCCTCTGCGACAGACCCATAAGCATAATGATTGAGTGAATTCATCATAGTGCCTGAAATTCTGCCGTCAGGCAAAAGGGAATTCCAGCGTTCCCAAACAGTAGTGGCGCCAAGCAGGATCTCATAAAACCAGCCCGGATATTCCTTATTGAACAGGATTCTGAAAGCCTCATCTGTCAGGCCGCAGTCGAGCATTGTTCTGATCATAAGCGGCGCGCCTACAAATCCGCATTTTATCTTATACAAATCACGCCGAAGCCTGTCTTTGAAACCTGCCACGGTTTTATTCCTATCCGGGCTCAAATCAAATCTCAGAGCAATTATATATGCCGCCTGAGTATCAAGAGCAAGCCTGCCCGTAGCTGTAAAATATTCTTTGCGCACAGCATCTTTGACTTCGTTTTTTATTTTGCGGTAGTAATTTGCGTCCTGTTCCATTCCCAGAACATCTGCAGATTTTTCAGCGATATCAAGCGCATTGTAATAATACGCAGCACGAATGAATGTATCGTCTGTACCGCCCTTCATGCTTTGCGCGCAGATGCCGTCCTGAGCCAGCCAGTCACCGAAAGTAAAGGGCTGAGTTAAAAGACGGTTGTCGCCTCTTTCCTGATCGCCCTGAACAAGCAGATCTGTATATTTTTTAATTCCTATATAGTGCTCCCTTAAAAGCTCCTTGTCTCCGTAATTTTGATAAATAAGCCACGGAACAATAACACCGGCATCAGCCCAAACAGCACCGCCGTGTCCGGCCAAGCCCTTATTGGAAGGTGAGTACATGGGGAAATCCCCGCCGTAATACGTGTTTTGGTCAAACGCCATATCGCGCATGAATTTCTTGTAAAAAATGTATGCCTCAGACTGATAACAGGCAGTTGGGACAAAAACCTGAGTATCTGCGGTCCAGCCCAAACGCTCATCTCTCTGAGGGCAATCGGTAGGAACATCAATAAAATTGCTGTATCTGCCCCAGTTGACGTTTTCAATAAGTTTATTTAAAAGCAAAGAATTTGTTTCAAGTTTAGCTGTTTTAGATAACAGAGTGCTGAAATATACCGCCGTAAAATCCAAAACAGACCAGTCCTCATCACATTCTACCATTACATATCTAAACCCGTAGTATGTAAAATACGGTTCTATCACGGTATTTTTGCCGTCGCTTATATATGTATATTCAGCTCTTGCCGTGCGTAGATTTTCTCTGTAAAAGCATCCGTCCTGCAATACTTCCGAATACCTGAGGATAACCCTTGTGCCTTTTGAAAAATGATTATTAA